>CAZKUL010000015.1:0-29234 GCA_964555945.1 uncultured Planctomycetales bacterium | reverse complement strand
GGGCACAGACCATGCCGGCATCGCCACTCAAAATGTGGTGGAGAAGCAATTGGCCAAGGAGGGCAATACGCGCCAGGATTTAGGCCGTGAAGAATTTCTTAAACGCCTCTGGTCCTGGAAACAGGAATACGGCGATACTATCATCAATCAATTGGAAAAATTAGGTTCTTCCTGCGACTGGGCCCGGACGCGTTTTACCATGGATGATGATTACAGTGAAGCAGTTAAAGAGGCGTTCATTCATCTTCATCAAAAAGATTTGATTTACCGCGGAGAGCGCATCATCAACTGGTGCCCCCGCTGCCAAACCGCACTGTCAGATGAAGAAGCCGAACACAAAGAAAAAAACGGTAAACTTTATTACATAAAATATCCGTTTAAATCTACCGTCATTGCGAGCGAAGCGAAGCAATCTCATATTGCCAATGAACATATCACCGTCGCCACCACCCGCCCCGAAACCATGCTTGGCGACACAGCCGTTGCCGTTAATCCTAAAGACCCTCGTTACAGTAAATTGATTGGTCAAACACTTGTTCTTCCTTTAATGGGCCGGGAAATAAAAATCATTGCCGATGATTTCGTGGCCTCCGAGTTTGGTACCGGGGCCGTTAAAGTGACCCCTGCGCACGATCCCAATGACTTTATGATGGGTCAGCGCCATCATTTGGAGATCATTAATGTGATGCATCCCGATGCCCGCATTAATGAGCAGGGTGGTAAATATAATGGACTGGATCGTTATGAGGCCCGAAAGCAGATTCTGGCTGATTTAGAAGCCTTAGGATACCTGGAAAAAGTGGAAGACCATAAAAATGCCGTGGGTCATTGCTATCGCTGTGATACTGTGGTCGAACCATATTTGTCCAAGCAATGGTTTGTAAAAATGAAGCCATTGGCCAAACCAGCGCTGGAAGCCGTTCAAAAAGGCGAAATTAGGATCCATCCGTCGCATTGGTCCAAAGTCTATACCAATTGGATGGAAGACATTCATGATTGGTGCATTTCCCGTCAGATATGGTGGGGGCACCGCATCCCTGTCTGGTATGACATGGAAGGGAACCATTTTGTCGCCAAATCAGAAGCAGAGGCCATAACACAAGCCACTGCCAAACATGGAAAGTCCGTTATTCTAAAACAGGATGAGGACGTACTGGATACCTGGTTCTCCTCTTGGCTATGGCCTTTTGCCACTCTCGGCTGGCCCAAACAAAACAATGATTTGAAATATTTCTATCCCACCAACACCCTGATGACGGCCTCCGAAATTTTATTTTTCTGGGTGGCGCGGATGATCATGGCGGGGTATGAATTCATGGGGGACAAGCCTTTTTCCGATGTGCTTATCCATGGCACGGTGAGGGACGCCAAAGGGCGTAAAATGTCCAAATCACTGGGCAACGCCATTGATCCTTTAGAGATCATTGATGAATACGGCGCTGATGCCCTGCGTTTTAGCCTCATCATCAATTCCGGCCAAGATATTTTTATTTCCAAAGAAAAATTTGAAATTGGCCGCAATTTTGCCAATAAGATCTGGAATGCGTCTCGTCTGGTGCTGATGCACTGTAATAATGAAGACCGCGCTAAGGCGCCTGTCGGAGAATCAGGAAGAAAAATAGGCGACGTGCCCTTAATGGTCCGATTAGATTTGGACACATTGTTGCCTTCCCGATGGATCATTTCGAGGTTTTATGAAACTTTAGAAAAGGTCAATGCGGCCATTGAGAGTTTTCACTATTCTGAGGCTGAAAATTATATCCAGGAATTTTTCTGGGGGGATTATTGCGACTGGTATCTGGAATTAATTAAAGACCGGCTCATCCAAGCTAATGTCCAAAATACCGCCTTTTTTATACTCAAGAATGCCCTTAAGATGATGCATCCTTTTATACCTTTTGTCACCGAAGAAATATACAGCCTGATGAACACCCGGGATGAGTGTCTGTCCGTGGCGCATTGGCCCCAAAAGCAGGAGGATTTGATTGATAAGGACGCAATTGCCCAGATGCAGACGATTATTGATATTATCGGTGCTATCAGGAATATGCGTGCTCAATGGAATATCAAGCCTAATGAAACGGTTGAAGCGTTTATAGTTTCCCCTGACTCAGCGACACTGCAGTTCTTGATGCAAAATTCTTCAGACATCTCACGTCTGGCGCGTTTAAAGGACTTGTCATTAAATGTGACGCCACCGGTCCTCAAAAATACCGCGATAGCTTTGGTTGGTACAATCAAGATTTTTATGCCTTTGGAAGGATTGGTCGATTTAAATGCCGAGAAAAAGCGCATGCATGCGGACATCGCCCAAAAGCAAAAATCCATTGAAGGCTTGAATTCCAGGCTGAATAACGAAACATTTACCAGCAAAGCGCCTCAAGAAATTATTATGAAAGAAAAAGAACGTCTGGAATCTTTAAACAAGGAAGTCAAGGCCATTGAAGATGTATTAAGCAATTTACTATGATAAGTTTTAATTTCCCCTCCCCCTGTGGGAGGGGTTCGGGGAGGGGGAGCTTGAAAGAGGAATATATAAAAACGATCGTTCAATTATCCCTGGCTGAAGATATAGGCCCGGGGGACATCACAACGGATAATCTAATACCTTTAAAATCTCGCAGTCAAGCGCGGTTAGTGGCCAAGGCTGATGGCATTGTTTGTGGAACAAATCTTGCCCGTGAAGTTTTTAAGACGCTCAATCCCGGGATCACATTTCGCGTCTTAATTAAAGATGGCCAACAAGTGCATCCAGGGGATGTTATCGCGCAAATTCTCGGCCCCACCCGGTTCTTGCTTTCTGGGGAACGTGTCGCCATTAACCTCTTGTCTTTTTTATCAGGGATAGCCACCCAGACCCGCCATTTTATCAACAAGATCAAGCCCTATAAGACAGCCATCATGGACACGCGAAAGACAACGCCTTTATTGCGCCAGCTGGAGCGCTATGCCGTCCGGACAGGGGGCGGGGTCAACCATCGTTTTAATCTCAATGACATGGCCATGGTCAAAGATAATCACCGTATTTCCTGCGGTGCCCGGGACATGAATGAAGTTATCGACGCTTTAAGAAGGAATATCAAGACAAAGATAGAAGTTGAAGTAGATAATCTCAATCAATTGAAAGATATCCTAAACTCCAAGGCCGATATCATTTTGTTGGATAATATGACGCCCCGGGATGTGGCCCGTGCCGTTGATCTTCGCCATAAGATCAAATCCAAAATACTTCTGGAGGCTTCTGGAGGTATCAGCTTAGAAAATGTCAAGCAGTACGCGGCCACAGGCGTTGACCGGATTTCCGTAGGTGCACTGACGCATTCTCGTCAAGCGTTGGATATTTCCATGGAGCTCACGCTTATTTCATGAAAAAAATTTGCCTATTAATGATCCTGTTCCTGTGTGCGGCGCAATCCCTATGGGCCCAAGACCAGGATGATATCAATCAAGCTAACATAGCCTCCGGTGCCATCTTTGATGATAAAGCACTTCTTGATGGCTACACGCAAAAATATGCCAATGAGCCCCGTGACATTCTCCTGGCCATGATTGCGGATGATTCTCTGGGTTCTTATAAATGTACCGCTGCCGTCAGGGTGTTTAAAGAAAAATATGCCAATGAAGTATTAAGCCATGAAAAAGCGAATATCCTTAGGATTCTGATACGCAGGCTTAATCGCACCGATTCCGCTTTTGTTCAGGTAGAGATCATGGATACCCTGGTTGTTTTGGACCGATATCAATATTTTGACAGCATGGTCCCTGCCTTAATTCAAAAGATGGATCACTACAATTCAGTGGTGAGCCGCAATGCTTATCAGGACCTGGTTGAAATTACCAAGGACAGTCTTTATCCGCGGGAGGCCAGGATCGTTTTTGAGACCTTGCGTAAGATCTTTTTTTTGTCCCGTAACCGGCTTCAAGACATCACCACTCCGGATGAACGTTTACAGCAAAAGCTCGATTTAATGCGCTGGTCCATCCGTATTCTAGGCACCCAGGAACTCAAACGCCTGCCTTCCGAAGTGATTAATTTATTATAGAAGAGAATTTACTTCGTTCGTAGGGGCCGACCTTGTGTCGGCCCTATATTTTATTTAAACATCTCAATTCTCGTCGGTAAATTATTTTATTTGAAAATAGTCCCTTGACAGGGAGATGAATTTGTCCTATACTTCAAATGTTAATCAAAACATAACAAATTTCAAACTCCTGGCACAGATGTCAGGAACCACTTAGTAGATTGGACATTGACGCCCAATGGCTCGAAGGTTAGAGACATTGGGTTTTTGCTTTTAAGTTTGCGCACATAGATGTGCTAAATACATTGGACGCCGCAGCCCAATAATCTCCCTTCAAGTTGTGAGGGAAGTTATTGGGTTTTTTATTTAGAGGAGGCTTATGCTGAAGAAAATTATTTCACTTGTGATCTTGACCATCTTTTTCTTGACCTCGCTTGGCTCCATCCCAAATGCATCAGCCCAAAGTATGATTGACCTGCCTGCCCCTGGCATGATGGTCAATAAAAGTATTGCTTTTGATCCCTTACAATTGAAAGGCATTTTAGTCAATATCAACAATCCTCTACGTTTTGATTTTTTAGTGGATAAGGGAGATTCTCAACTTTACGGTCAGCCTTTAAAAGAGGGCATTACGCAATTGGCCAAATATTTTTTGACTTGTCTCACAGTTCCAGAAAATGATTTGTGGGTCAATTTATCACCTTACGAAAAAAACAGGATTGTCCCGGAAAATTTTGGCGTGACACTGATGGGAAAAGATTTGTTGGAGCAGGATTATTTGCTCAAGCAGATCACCGCTTCTTTAAGTTATCCTGAAAATAATTTAGGAAAAGTCTTTTGGCAAAAAGTTTATCGCAAATCGTATGAACTTTATGGGACCACCAATATTCCCATCAATACTTTTAACAAGGTTTGGATCACCCCAAAATCAGCGCAAGTCTATGTCCAGGGCAATGCGGCTTTTGTTGTCAACGGTCAGTTGGATGTTATGTTGGAAGCAGATTATAATTCCTTTGCTCATCATGAAGGCATTAAAAATGTTGATGGCAGGGGGGCACAAGGTCTTTCAGCAAATGCATGGGCCTATTCCCAAGTATTACGTGATGTCATTTTACCTCAATTGCGCCAGGAGATTAATGAGGGCAAAAACTTTGCGCTGGTCCGCCAGGTTTATAATGCCCTGATTTTAGCCACCTGGTATAAACGCCATTTGCAAGACAGTGTATTAGGAAAGGTGTATGTGGGCCGCAATGCCGTGAGGGGTGTTGATATTGCTGATAGGAATGCTAAAGAGAAAATATTCCAGCAATATTTGAGGGCTTATAAGAAGTGCGTTTATAACTATATTAAGGAAGACTATGATCCGTTAACGCAACAAACCGTACCTCGTAAATATGCTTCCGGCGGGTTAAACTTCACCAGTTTGGGCAGTCCGGAGATGATGGTCTATAATGAAGAAGGGTCTGCCAGCCAAGTCCACACGGGCCCGCATTTGGCCATGGCCACCGTCAATGTGACGGCCCAAAGCGATGGAAAAATATTCAGCTTAAGAGATTTAAGGGAACTGATCTATACACATCCATTTTACCAGGCCGCGCGTGCTGGCTATCATGCCGTGTCCCAGGTCATGAAAAGGGTAGTAGTCCACACTACGGCAGCCCTTCCTACATATTATAATCCAGTAGTCATGTCCATGGCCTTGGGGCTAGGTGGCCTGTCGATGAGCTCTGCACTGGCATCCACAGCCATGAGTTTCTTTTCTCCTGCGACCTTCAAGAATGCGGCTATGGTCTCACCCAAAGGACGAGGGTTAGTGCGTACCCTGCTATTGTCCCTGGCAGTGACCGCGGCCATTGGCGTAATGGCTCCTTCTGCCCAAGCGTCTGGGCATATGACCATAGAAACTACTTTTGGTAAGGCCCTGCATGATGCCGGGATAAAAACCATGCCATTATGGGGAAAATATGGCGCTGTGTCCATGGTCCAGGAAATGGCCAAAATAGCAGATGTGACCCATGTGAAGCCTGGTCAACAATTTAAAATTCCAACCGAGAAAGAAGTGTATCACTACGCGCAAAATAAAAGGATTTCAGATCTTCATCCGCAGTTACAAAGCCAGCCTCAAGCTTCAAACTATGTACCAAACACGACAGCACAACCAACCGCAGAACCGACTGCTTCACCAACTGCAACACTTCCTGCATCAATCCCTCAGCTAACACCGTCCCAGAACCCGGTGCCAGGGGCATCAGTAACCTCTGAGCTACTCGCTTCTCCGGTAGTCCATGCTGAAGCTTCTGCGCAGCAAGGATCACCGGTAGAAGCGGTAATTCCAGCCCTACCCATTCCTGTCGAAGAGCCTGGATGGATTTCAGTAACAGGGCCGCTGAATGGTGAGATGTTTTCAATTATTCCATCCTCCGATGAATTTAATGCCGAATTTTCAGGTATATTAGGGGAGGCAATCACCTTGGTTACCGGTACATCAGTTGGCGTGGACACACCAGCATCAGTCGCCGTGACAGGTTCAAAGCCTCCTCTAGATGATACAAATACAGAAATCCTCCAATCACTAGAGGCTCCTTTACCGTGGTATCTCGATGTTTCTCTTATTGGGTTAAGTTTTACGGCTGCCGGGGCAGTTTTTTGCCGGCTTAAAAGAAATACCAAACTTTCTCCTGTTAGTCCTATTCAAATAGTACCCAATCCACAACCATTAGAGGCTCCCTATGAAAATATTTCAGAATATCCATCTCCAGGAGATGCCCAGGAACTTGCGGCAGTGAGGCATGAATCTAATTTCAATGAAAGTGGAGCACATCAGCATGATGTTATCTATGGCGAAGATGATATGCCTGGATCAGGCAGTCTGGCTGAACTAGATGGTTTAAGGCCCCAATATAGTTTGGGGATGCCCAAATCCAAATGGTTAAAAATAATCAAATACGCCGCCGCATGGATCTCAGGTATAGGCCTTATGGCCCATTATTCTGGTGTTGATGTGACATCGCTGATGGCATCAATTATTGGATTGCCTTTGGTCACAGCATTGGCTGATGCCATCTACATTCAATCCCATGAAAGCGGGCATGCTTTAGGGGCTGCTGCTACTCATCATCCAAGACGGTGGAGAGAAATTTTTGCGTTGGCCAATTGGAACGACAATCTCAACTGGGAACAATGGAAAGATCTAATTTTTCCCTGGAGGAATGCACAGACCAATCCGTCTTTTATATTCAAAAATGAAAGAGCCAGAATTTTGATCCGAACGGCTGGGCCTGTCGCTACCATACTTACAGGATTAGGGATGGGCATAGCTGATTATGTGGCAGGCACCCAAAATTCCTGGTTAATGACCCTTCTCGGCCCCATAGGCGTCAGCGGATTATTTGCCCTGGCGGGTGGCATCTGGAGTGATTTGATCAAAAAACAGGAAGATCCTGATAGGTTTGAATGCGGGGTTGCGGTTGTGATGAGGGCAGCCAATAGAGAGCAATTAGAACGTATGGGTGTAGATAAATTTCTTTCTGCAACTAACGGGTTGGAAAGACGCATGACGCGCAGCACGGTGCGGCGGGGGGCCCATTCCGCAGGCAGGACAGTCCGTTATACCCAATCGGACGGCCGGACTGTCATGGAAACAGTGAGGGTCGAGGCGTCCAAAAGAGGCCCCCGGCGTGATTTAGTCGAAAAGCTTTTTAGTAAAGCCAATTCCCATCAACCAAAGAATCTCGTCCCAGATGATGACACCTATACAACGGTCACAGAAGCTGTGCATACGCGGTATGTGACCGTGGGAACTCCAACTAAGAATGCCACCCAACCGGTTGAGAGTGAGGTCGAGCAAGAACCAGTCATTGATCTTAAAGATGGAAGATTTACGATTGGAAATGGCACACTCATGGAAGTCAGTATTATTGATAAAATGGAAAATGAAAAGAGTGATAAGAATGTTGTGAGGCCCACCAAACAGGTCAATGGCCATAATGGGGACAAGGATGCTATCCAGCTTTATCCCGGTGATATCTATATTGGGGAAGATCCAAAGTACGATTTTGATGCCATGCGCCAGATAGCCACCCAATTATTGGATTCTGATTTTAAGTTACAAGCCGGGGACACACCGGTCATCCCCCATTTTGTTAAATTCTTATTAAATCAAGGTAATTGGAATGCCTCTGCCAGATTTGCGCATACAAGGATCCATTATAACAGTATTGAAAGTCTCTTGAAGGAAGATCAAAATGGGGAAAATGGGATTTTGACCAGGGAAGAAACTCGTCAGATTGGTGGAGTTTTTAGGGAAGTTTTCTGGAGTCATGCCCAAGCTCTGTCCCGTTCCAAATGGAATAATCGCAGCAAGACCTGGACTGATCTCTGGGTGGATGAGGAGATTCTGCAGAAATTGGAACAGAGAATTGCGGAAGCCTCAAGGAAAGGTGAGGATACAAAGCTTTTAAAAGACACGCTAGAGATTTATAGGGCCCAATACCAAAAGATTGAGGAATTCAAAACAGAGCTGTTCCACCGATTGAAGACAAAGAAGGGAGTGCCTGACAGAATTGCTGATCATTGGCAGGGACCGCGGGAAGACCTAATATTGCGAGAATTTATTGATACGGCAGTCAAACGTTTTTTCGTTGCCGGTCGCCAATATGTGGCCAAAGAATTCCAGCAGTGTGCCAAAGGTACATTCGGATTGCTATTTATGGACATGAATGATCCCAATGGTTTTACATTTTTAGCCCGGGAACAAGGTGGGGTCGTGGGCTATGGTCCTGGAATGGCTGGAGCCGCCTCCGACCCATTTGCCATGAGAGCAGAATTTGAAGGTGTAAAATTTACCCGTTTGGTCCCTTTATTAGCAGGAACGGGAGAAATTGCGGATTTTCAGTTTAACCCTGTAACAGGTAAATTGAAATTTACTATTTTTTCAGTGGCCAAAAACAGAAACCTGACTCCTGCGGAAATAAAAGAGAGAGAAAACCACCGGGATGTACCAAACCAATATAATACGCCCTATATCCCTTTTAAGAGTGAAAAAACCCGTCTTCTCGAGGAAATAAATAATCTTCCCCGGGCAGTGGCATCGGCAAGGAATGCCTGGTCGAATAAAGGTTCTTTTAATTATGGGGCCGGCCGTCATTTTGCGCAGCAGTTGGCCTCTCTTTATATTGCCAACCGTTTTAAGGGATCAACCGCATATACGCAAGCTTTGGTGCGTATCCATGAGCGTCTTTTAGATTTTCAAAATGAATGCAGGGGATCTCAAAGGTGTTCAGAGACAGATGGACAATTTTTGCAAAAGGAAGAAAGGCTTAATGGAGAGGACCAAGGTAAATCGGTCCTGGTCAGGCTTTTTAATAAATTACTGGATGAGCAGGCAGAAAAATATGCGGAAGAAATGTTCACTGGGCAAACCCATGCCAGGGAGATTTGGGGGGAAATGTCCAGTAGTATTGAAGAAAGAGCCGGATTCTTAATCAGTTATTTGGAACCCGGGCCCTTAGGACTTGATGAAATCATCAAAGAGAGTGCGCTTTTGCCGCCCTTATCGAATAAAAGAGGGGTTGATGTCTTGTGGGTCGGTTATGATAATTCAGAACAATATGTGAATATGCTTAATCAATGGTTTCATATTTTCCTACCTGGGTTGAGCGGCAAAGCTGTACAATCCAGTGAATTTGTCAATACGTCCAATAATGATTTTGACATCTATAAAGTGCGTAGGGCCTTTATATCGAGCCGCTTTGGGGCCAGTTCTCAAACGGAGAAAGCGATAGCGCAATTAAAGAAAGCCATCGGTGTTGAAAGAATGGTGGGATCAACATTGGACATCTTGTCACCGTTGAGTGTGGATGGCATGGAACAAGGTATCAATCCGAATTCTAAGAGGACAAACCGTGTTTTTGTGACAACGGAAGAGTATACGGGCCCATTTCCAAGTCCTGAAGACAGTATCACTTCAGATACCTTGTCCGTGGCCCATGCCATAGAATTGGTTATGTTTGTGGTCACCCATTTAAGGGAAGAATTTCCTGATGATTCTCCTTTTGGCCTAAATGTAACTGAGAAGGATATCGAGGTAGAATTTAACAAAATGCGCCAGAGTTTATTGCGTGATGCCATCGCTGTTAGCGGCAAGGATGTGCACGGAAAACCCGTGAAGACGTTGGTGGAACAATATAAGGATAAATCCGGCCGGCCTGTCAAAGTTGATGTCCATAAACTTACCCTCGCAAGGTCAAGATTCTTTGCCACTCATTTTTTGGAAGGGATCATTGTCAGGACGACCTTCTGGGGATATGTTCTAAGTTTGCCTCTCATGGGTGGAGGGATTGCCAGCGGTCTTCAGGGTCTGGCGGCCTCTTTAACAGGTAGTTTGCCTTGGGTGGGAGGCGTTATGAGTCAATTCTTGGGACAGCCCAGCGGGATAGTAGAAAATATGACCACTTTATCCATGGGAGGATTGTTCTTTTATTGGGGTTTCAGGGCCATGTGGAATATTTCCACCCATATCAGAAATAAATTTAATGCTCTTCGTTCAACTTATGCCCATATGCCTGTGCGCAATATGTGGGACAGGGTTGGAAAACCGGATTATTTTTTTGTGACGGGTCTTTCATTTTTCCACAGTCTTGAGCGTTTAACGGGAAGCAAGTTATTTTCCCGCGGATACAGAAATATGTCCCCGTATTTTGATTCCAGGGACACAGATAGGGTCATCATGGAATTGTCCCATTCCGGGGCCCGGGGAACACTGGCCAGGGCCCATCTGCCAAGCGATCCCTATGAATTTGATGCCACCAAAGACGTGCTTAAGAAAATTCAAGTGACTGTGACCGGTGCCTTTGGCGGACTGCCGTTTCTTAAAAGCGGTGCGCGTGTTTTCACATCCAGCCGTGATCCGGTCAATGACGCAGCAAAACAATTTACGTCGCATAATATCGCCATAGGTGGCTCTGAATATGCGCCTTCACAGGGAGCCAGCCACGCCGTCATTGATTTTTATCATAAAGGTGTCGAGCCTTTTGGAGGTATGATATTTGGTAAAGTCGAATTGGGTCAAACGGCGTGGGCAATTTCAGGTGGTGGATTAGCGTGGGACACGACAACAACGGTCGCTGGTGCTGGGTCTGCGACAACCCGTACAGGCCGCCGGGCCCAGCCTTTAACATGGGTCAAACCGGAAGAACAACTAACAACAAAAATCCTCGAACCGGTGTCTTCACCTGCTCCCATGGGCCATGAAATAGAGACTTCAAACATCAAAGGGGGAGATGACGCTCAAATTTCATTTCACCGTAAAGGGGGTATTGATATGAACAGCCGCCTTATGCAATTAAATGTTACCGGAGATACTACTCAAAACAGGGTTGCACGTTACGATATGGCCATGTTAGGCCCTGTCATCAATGGCCTTGTCCCGCAAGTCTCTCAAATTGTCACGGTGACTCCAGAAATGCTAAAGGACATGCTAGGAGAAGGTTACTTGAATTAAATCCGTAGGGGCCGACCTCGTTTCGGCCCGCACCTAATTTTTCCTCCCCCATTGTGGGGTCGTCTGCCGCTCTGCGGCAGACAGGCTATTGAATTTGCAAAAGAATAAGCACGGTTAGGGAGGGGGGAAGAAATATATCCGCCAAAGAAGGAGTTAACATATATGACTAAATTACGCAAAATTTCAATCATGCCCATGGCCAAAATTTCTTGTGCTTTCCATGTGGTTGTCGGTCTTATTTTAGGCATCATCGTGACCATTGGGGCCATGACCGGCCAGGAAGATGAGGGATTTTGGAGCTTGGGAGCATGGTCTCTGTTAGTTTTTCCTATCATCAATGCCATGCTAGGGTTCCTGACGGGAGTGTTTTTGGCCTGGGGATATAATGTATTTGCCCATTGGTTTGGAGGTATTGAATTTGATTTAGAAAATATATAGAAACTGACGACATGTTTGGCATATATACGTCAAAATTAAACCCGCCTTTCCTTTCCATAGAAATATCCTTCATCCTTTTCCCTTCCAGATAAAATAATTATCGACGGTACTAAGAAATTTAACGAATTCTATAATAATGCTACAAAAGAGATATTGACAATCATAGATTATTTGTTAATTTATTCATATTAAATAAGTCATTAAGTAACGTATTTAAATATATCTAAAAGAGGCTGGAGCGCTGTTTTGCAAAAACTATCAGACAAAAATAGACGCCTGATCATTAATGTGACGCTAGGAATTTTGGCTATCTGTGTCATTGGGGTTTTAGTTTGGCAGGGTCTGACAGCTGCTGGTAATCCTGATCCTTCAGCCAATCATCTGAGCCGGTTTGCCATGGTCATGGATGCCGGTATTCTTGTTTTTCGTGAAGGTCTTGAGGCTATCCTCGTTTTGGCCGCATTGACGGCTAGTTTGGTCAGGACAGGAAAGGGCTACTGGAAGCCGATAAGTTTAGGGGCAGGGCTTTCATTTTTGGCAAGCATTGCCACATGGTTTATTGTTGTCGCTATTATTTCAAATATCAACGCTCCTGAATTAGACATCCAGGCAGGTACCGGTTTATTGGCAGTCGTTGTTTTATTGGTCATTATGAATTGGTTTTTCCATCAAATTTATTGGACAGGGTGGATTGCCCACCATAATCGCCGCAAGCAAAGTATTGTTGAAAGTTCTAAACCCACGTCAGTTATTTTTAAGGGCCTGATCATGATCGGATTTACCTCCGTATATAGGGAAGGATTTGAAGTGGTGTTGTTTCTCCAGAATTTACGGCTTAAAGCAGGATCAGATGTGGTATTGGAGGGTGTCATTATTGGCCTGGCATTAACAACCATGGTGGCCGTCCTTACCTTTGTGGCCCATCAAAAATTACCTTATCTGAAGATGCTTGTATTAACGGGGATTATGCTTGGGATCGTGATGATCGTCATGGTGGGGGAAAGTGTCCAGGAGATGCAACAGGCCAATTGGATTGGCACGACAATCCTTAATATCAAAATGCCCGATTGGCTAAATACCTGGTTTGCTATTTATCCCTCGGCGGAAAGTTTGTGGATCCAATTCTTTGCGGCTGTACTGGTCATTGGTTCCTATTTTCTAGCACAGTATTTTCAAGGCAGGAAATTTTTATTAAAATAATATTTCCAGGGACTGCCAGTCCGAGACACGGTCATTGCGCTAAAGCCAACGTAATACTTGGCCTGCAGGCTTATTTTTGGTATACTTGACCCTATGTTATTAAACCCTCTGACGCTGCATTTACCAAAAACTTCTCTGGAAGCGGCCCGGCTTTTTAAGGAATTGGAAGATTCCAAGGTGCTGGCCGGTGGCACTTTTTTGCTCAACAGCATGAAATTGCTAAAAACCAAGGGCACCAAAACAGCCCGTAATATTTTAAGCCTGTCCCACGTTGATGAGCTTAAAGGCATAACCATCCATGGTGACACGCTGACCATTAAAGCCATGACCCGTATTAATGAGTTGTTTGATGCCGATTTACCGAAGGGGCACTTGGACGTTTTGCATACGGTTTGCCGTAATATTTCAACTAATCCCATCAGGAACATGGCCACTGTCGGTGGAAATTTGACGTGCCGCTATACCTGGACAGAGATGGGGGCAGTGATGATTGCGCTGGATGCCCAGATGCATTTTTTAGGCGCCGATGGCAGAGAAGAAATGATAGCCCCAGAAGCCTTTTTTAAAAATGCAGCCCGCTCTGAGAAATTATTTACCCATGTGACCTTGACAACTAACCCAGCAGCAAGGACGGCCTACCGTCGTGTGAAGAAAACCATCCACGTGGACATTCCCTCATTGGCAATATGCATAAAAACTGAAATTAAAGGCAAAAAATGGTATAATACCCGGATTGGTATTAATAACGGGACAGCTTTTGCCCAAAGAGACCCACTATTGGAAGCGTTTCTGAATAATAGTTTAAGTTCACCTGATCTAGGTCAAGAAGCCTTGGGCCATTTAACAACCACCATTTACGACACCCGTTCCAGTGATTACAAGCAGCACATGTTCAGAGTCAGCCTAAAGTCAGCCATTGAAGAGTTATGTCACGATGAACTTCTCTAAACTCTTTTTATGTTAAAGCGGGGTAATGGTTTTTCCCCTCTTTTTTATAAAGAGGGGGCTAGGGGGAGTTCTTTAAGGGAAGTTTAATTTTATGGATTTACAATTAACGATAAATAAAAAGCAGCATCATCTAACCCTCAAAGGCAACGAAACCCTTTTAGAGGTCTTAAGAGACTATTTGTCAATGACAGGGACAAAAACCGCCTGCCAGGAAACCGAATGCGGTACCTGTACAGTCATGATCAATGGCAAGGCCGTTCTGTCTTGCATCACACTAGCCGCTAATATTCAAGGCGAAGACATTACAACTATTGAAGGTCTGGCCCAAGGGGACATGCTGCACCCTGTCCAGCAAGCTTTTATTGACTATGGTTCTGTCCAATGCGGTTTTTGCATCCCTGGCATGATCATGTCATCCGTGGCATTGTTGGAAAAGAATCCCCAGCCCAACCAGGAAGAAATCGAGTACGCGCTTGACGGCAACATCTGCCGCTGCGCCGGCTACCCAAAAATATTCGAAGCCGTGAGAGAAGCTGGAAAGAAAATGAAGAAATAAACGCACGCCAACCAGGGGACATGTTCAAGTCAGAATTACTAAGAACGTGTCCCCAAGCAGGCTGCCTAGCAAGTAACCCTTTGAATGCGAAAGCACCCCAGGTAAACAACCTAACGACAAACAAACATGGCCCTAACCCCTAAAAAATCCAAATTCGTCGATGAATACGTCGACCCCGTTGGCAAAAGCGTGCCGCGCATTGAAGGCCGTGGGATTGTCACAGGCCAGCTTAAATATGTCTTTGATGTGCAGATGGCCAATATGCTGGTTGGAAAAATGTTGCGTTCGCCTCATGCCCATGCGCGCATCATCAGTATTGACACTTCCAAAGCGGAAGCGTTGCCTGGCGTGAAAGCCATTATTACGGCCAAAGACACCCATCAAATTAAGTTTGGTTCCAATGAATATTTTTTTCCGCACACCGTTGATCAAATGGCCATTGAAGCAGATAAGGTCCGTTATATCGGTGATGAGTTGGCGGCCGTGGCCGCTGTTGATGATGAAACAGCAGACGAAGCCCTGCGCTTGATTGATGTTAAATATGAAATTCTCCCAGGTGTCTTTGAAATTGAAGAGGCCATCAAGCCCGGCGCTCCTCAAATCCATGAATCCCTGAATAATATCGCTCTTATCCTGCCGGTCAATTTTGGCAATCCCGAACGACTCATGAAAGAAGCGGATCATGTGCGCGAAGATAAATTCTGGTGCCCTGTGGCCCATCCTTCCCCCATGGAACCGCATGTTTGTGTGGGGCAGTGGGAAACATTTACCAATAAAATAACCTTATGGTCCTCATCCCAGGCACCTTTTAAATGTCGTGAGTCCCTGGCTAAAACATTAAAAATGGATTTAAATGATGTGCGGGTCATCAAGATGGCTGTGGGCGGCGGTTTTGGCGGCAAATTGGAAATGCTGCCCATGGATTTTGCCGCTTGCCTGCTTTCGAAAAAAGCAGGAGGCTTGCCGGTCAAGATCTGCTTGACCCGTGAGGAAGAATTTACGACCACTCGCCGCAAGCACGGCATGATTTATAAAGTTAAAACTGGTGTCAAAAAAGACGGGACCATTTTGGCCATGACCGGAGAAGTCTTGGCTGACGGGGGGGCTTATTGCAGTTACGGGCCCACCGTTTTGGCAGCGGCCATGATGCGTATCTTTATGGTCTATAAGCTCCAGCATTTTCGCATGACCGGCTATCGCGTTTACACCAACAATCCCATTAGTGGGGCCATGCGCGGTTTTGGCGGTGTGCAGAGCGGTTTTGCCATTGAGTCGCACATGGACATGATTGCCCAGGATCTGGGCATGGACCCAATAGAATTTCGCTTAAAGAACATTACTGAACCAAATATGGTGACTGTCAATAAGATGATCCTAACGACCAACGGCTTGCGAGAATGCATTGAAAAAGCGGTGATAGCTTCAGGTTGGACAGAAAAGAGAGGCAAGCAGAAACATTTAAAGCGTGGGATTGGCATTGGGATTGCTGCAGATGTCATGGGTTCCAAGATGTATAAATCCCATGAATCCGCCGGCGCTATTGTCAAGGTGGAAGAGGATGGTTCAGTCTATTTATTTACAGGTGCCGCTGACACGGGGCAGGGATCAAACACGGCATTGTCCCAAATCGCCGCGCAAGCCTTAGGTGTCAGCTTTAGCCGCATTAAATGCAAGGCCGGTGACACGGAAATCACGCCTTTTGACACCGGTTCTTTTGCCAGCCGTGTGACCTTTATTTCCGGTAACGCGGCGCTGTTAGGCGGTCGTGATGCCAAATTACAGATCCTTGAAATTGTAGCTAAAGATAACAATCTCCATATCGATGATTTGGATATTAGGGCTGAAAAAGTTATCTTTAAGAATGATGGCCGATTGCTGATGAGTTTTGATAAGGCCCTCGAGCTCTGCTATTCTTTTAAATATGGCAAACAGATTATCGGCCGGGGAAGTTATAATCCCAAAACAACGCCCATTGATTTTCGTTCCGGTGAGGGGAATGTCTCAGGTTCTTATGGTTTTGAGGCCCAGATTGCGGAGGTTGAAGTTGATACAGATACAGGGGTCGTCAAAGTCCTCTCGTTATGGGACGCGCATGATATCGGCAAGGCCATCAATCCTCAATCTGTTGAAGGTCAGATCGAAGGTTCATTGGCTATGGGTCTTGGGTATACTTTTTATGAGGATTTAAGATTCAAGAATGGTCGGGTCCTTAATGCTAATTTTGCCGGCTACCGGGTGCCGCGTTCCATCGGCCTGCCCAAAATGAACAGCATTTTAGTGGAGACCGATGAGCTCGAAGGTCCCTTTGGCGCCAAGGGCATGGGAGAGGCCGCCTTGTTGCCAACGGCAGCAGCAATTGCCAATGCCGTGGAAGATGCCATAGGTGTCCGCATCAAGGAGCTGCCCATCACCCCGGACAAAATCATCAAGGCATTAAAGGAAAAACGTTTAGCGTCGTAGAGAGAATTTATTTTATACGTAGGGGCCGACCTTGTGTCGGCCCGTAGGAGAATAGCAAGCGTCATTGCGAATGATTAAATTTTAAAAAATTTAAAATCTATTGTTTTCGTTAAATTTGGTAATATAATCTATCCATACTTTACATTCGGAAAAATTGGTCCTATGAAAAGCACATTATTGATTCTATTATTTTTAGCCGCATTTTCCTCCGGCTGTACCGTCTATCAAATCGACTCCAAGGATTCTTCCCAAGATTATTACGCGCCCAAGATAAACATCGAAGATGTGGCGTATGTTGAGAAAGTAGACAAGCCTTACACCGAAATAGCCACCGTGACTGTCACCACTGAGCGTAACCAGGTCCTGGAAGATATATTGCCTAAATTAAAGCAAGAGGCCGGAATGCTCGGTGCCGATGCCATCACTGATGTTGAAGGAGATGCCACCGATTTCTGGAAATCATTACCGCGCCAACAATTAATAGGCAAAGCCTATATCCGCACCACCTATACAGCCAAAGCCATAATCTGGAAATAATCAAGGACAGTACCATTATTTTATTCTATTTTTCCCCTCTTTTTTTAAAGAGGCCTGCCGCTATCTGCGGCAGTCAGGGTATAAAATTTGCAATAGTATAACCACGGGGTTAGGGGGAGTTCTTTATTTTTTCAAATTCCTCAGGTGTATTAAAGCTCACAACGATGCCACGGTCATTGATCTCCAGCGTTTGGGGCGGGTGATTGGCAAACAACACATTAAGTCCTTGATCGGTCGGAAGATCAAGGACTTTTGATTTTAATCGTTGATGAAAAATCGGAGGATGGCCTTTTTTAGATTGATAGGTGGGGATCAAAATATCAGGGTCCTGTATTCTAAAATGATCGATTATTTTATCGATAGTCGATGTCTGTATCAATGGACAATCCACGGGCAAAAGGAGTACACCTTCAGAATTATTTTCCGCCTCACTCCATCCAGCTTGCACAGAAGATGACTGTCCAAAATAATAGTTTTTATTATAGACAACCCGAATACGGCTGTGTATAAATATAGATGGCTGAATTCGGTGGGCATCAGCACCCAAAACAACGATGATTTGATCGCATGAGCTTTGAAGAAGGGTCTGTTGTAAGTGCTCAATGACAGTTGTGCCTCTCAAGGAGGCCAATGCCTTAGGAGACCCAAAACGCTCACTATTACCCGCCGATAAAAGAATACACGTCATCATAAAAACATTATAAAACAAGCTTGTTTGATTTGTCTATTGATTTAGAGGGTGGAATGAGCCACCCGCCAAACCAGCAATTGATAGTATTTTATCGGAGGGAGAGGACCTATGTTAATCGTCTATCTGGCTATACTTATCTCTGTGAGTTATTGGGTTGTCAAAACATTGGCCCCTGAAATGGCAAAACCACCGTTACCAAAAACCCGGATCCCAGTGCCCAGTCCCATAGAACTTTCGGAACTTGACCAGGCCAAACAGAGAATTGAAAAGTTGGAAACTCTTCTCGACGAAAAGAACAGGAATATCAGCCTTTTTCAAAAAGAGATAAAAGTTTTTCAAATGCAAATATGCTCCTTTGATAAGGTCAAGTTACTGCTGGAAGAGGAAATTCAACGCCTGCGGGAACAGAATCGTATATTTCGATCGGAATTAGGAATGCCTGCTGTGTCTGCATCTCACGTTAGGGTCAGTGACAAAATAAATGTGACGTTTGGTTAAAGTGGATTTTGGATGATGATTGCGTCGCAGGCCCGTATACGCCAGACTAAAGAAAACTCGATATAACCCCATTACAAGGAGGATTTATGTATCGGTCACTATGCCCGACACCCACTGTTATTCGTATTTGTTGTTTGCTATTCTTGGCTATAAGCGTTATCATACCTTTTTCGCTAACCCACGCACAGGAGCCAAATGTGAAATCAACCATTGTTGTTTTGGAAACAAATCAGGGAAATATCGAATTAACCTTATATCCGGACAAGGCCCCGAAAACCGTGGAGAATTTTGTCGGCCTGGTTAAAAAGGGCTATTACAACGGCATCATTTTTCATCGTGTCATTAGAAATTTTATGATCCAGGGTGGTGATCCAACCGGAACAGGGAGCGGTGGGACCAGTATTTGGGGCAGGGATTTTGATGATGAAATTAATCCTGACCTTGTCTTTGATAAGCCGGGCATTTTGGCCATGGCCAATCGCGGACCCAATACCAATGGCAGCCAGTTTTTTATAACAACAGCCGCTTATCCATCACTCAATGGCGGCTATACGATTTTTGGTTACGTGTCTCAGGGTTATGATTCCGTTTCCAAAATTGAAAGTACGCCGACAGGCCAAGGCGACCGTCCTGTCCAGGAACAAAAAATCCTAAAAGCATACATCAAATAATTAATCCGTAGGGGCGGACATTGTGTCCGCCCGATAGTCTGTCATTCCCGCGAAAGCGGGAATCCAGTATTAAGAATTACTTTGACTAAAAGATGTCAGAAATCATTTATAAAGCGCTCCAAGCCTCCCAAAAGGGGCAAAATTATGCCTTTGCCACCATAACCAAAGCGACGCTCAAAGGAACGCCCCGCAAAATGGGGGCAAAGATGATTGTCTTTGATGACGGGACTTCTTACGGCTCTATCGGCGGCGGCCGCAATGAAAAAGCCGCTATTGCCGAATGTCTTAAGGCCATTCAAAAGCGTAAACCCGCCACAGTCAGCTATAATTATTTTGGACGTGAGGGGGAATCTGTTTGTGGCGGGCAGATGAAGGTCTTTATTGAGCCCTTCACGGTAACGGAACATTTGATCATCTGCGGCGCCGGGCATATTGCATTGCCTTTGTCCGCACTCGGCAAAATACTTGGGTTTAGGGTGACCATTATTGATGACCGAAAAGTATTTGCCAATAAAAAACGTTTTCCTCACGCGGACAAGATTATTGTCGGTAATCATGCCGGTGAACTCTCCAAGTTGACCATTGGGCCGGACGCCTATCTGGCTATTGTCACGCAGGGTAATGAGTATGATTTTGAGTGTTTAAAAGCGGTCGTAAGGTCGACGGCAGCTTACATCGGTGTGATTTCCAGTAAACCAAAGAAAATAAAGTTTTTTGGCCGCTTAAAGACCGCGGGCATCGAAGAGAAATATTTAAACCGTGTGCATATCCCCATGGGGATTGATATCGGTGCCCAAACGCCTGAAGAAATCGCCGTATCCATCATGGCCGAAATCGTGGCCGTTAAAAATAAAGAACACATCGGAACCGATAAATTCTTAAATTAATGTCATTCCCTCTCTTTTGTTAAAGAGGGGATTAGGGGGAGTTAAGGTTATGAACAAAGAAGAAGCCTTGGATATCATCAGTGATGCCGGTTTTGGATTCTTTGCCACCGTTGAAGGCAATAAGCCTTACGTGCGTCCCATGATGCCGTACTTAACAGAAAGTGGAGAGCTTTTACTGGCCCTGTTGGGGCGATCACGGACCATACCTCAAATCAAAGGCAATTCCAATGTGGAAATTTGCTTTGTCGACCGGAAGATGTGGTACTGCCGTGTGTCTGGAAAAGCGGTGATGAGTGATGATATCGAGAAAAAGAAACTCCTGTTTGAAAATGTCCCCATGTTGCGTCAGTATTTTGCCGGTCCCGAGGACCCCAATTTCTTTTTAGCGACCATCGACATCAAGTCCGTGGAAGCCAAGACTCCCCATAGCCGCCTGCCGGAAACAATAAGTTTAGATTAAATGCTTAGAGTCGGACCTTGTATCCGACCTTTATTAAGGAAGAATTCAACTAGTTCTCAGCGGTAGAAAATCCCGTAGGTAGGCGTAATCAATGATGCCTTTATCGACCAAGAATTCAATGGATTCCTGCATGGTTTGCATGCCTTGATGCCTCCCCCTGATAAAATAATCTGGAATTTGTTTCCAATCAGCCTCTCGAATGAGTTTTTTGCCGACGTCGTTTACCAAAAATATTTCTGTTGCCAGTACCATGTTATTAGTACCCATGAGAGACGGAAATAGACTTTGGACAATTATTCCTTTTAAGGTCAGGGAAAGCCTGGTGAGCGTATGTTTTTGAAAATCAAGGGGAAAAAAAGACAGGACGCGGTCCAGGACCTGGGTCACGCTGGTAGCATGGATGGTTGTGAGGACTAGCGTACCGGATTCGGCCGCTGTCAAGACCAAATCCATTGTTTCTTGGTCTAAAATCTCTCCAATGATAAGGACATCAGGGTTTTGTCTTAAGGCATTCCTTACGGCGGAGCCGTAGGAAATAGTGTCCCTGCCTACTTCTCTTTGTTTAATGATGCATTGTCCCTTTTCTTGGATATATTCAATGGGATCCTCTATACTGATGATCACACCATTAATGACATTGCTCAAAAAGCTCGTTAGTGAAGCAAGAGTTGTCGTTTTTCCAGCCCCCGTTCGTCCGGCAATGATGATAAGTCCTCTGCTATTGTTCTTGATCATGGATTCTGTGACCTGAGGAAGACCTAGCTGGGAAGGCATCGGAATCTTAACGTTGACAACCCGGCAAACAGCCTCGACCTTTCCTTGCTGCATGTGGATATTGAACCTGAATCTTTTATCTTTATGGCACATGATAAAGTTAATATCCTTGATCTTATTGAATTTAGCATATGTCTTTTCATCCATGGTAGAAAGCAACAGATTTTCAACCGTATATTCATCCAGGGGTTTTCCCACAGTCACTAATTTCCCCAGCTTTTTTAGGATAATGGGATAGCCAGGGATGAAATGGATATCCATGACATCGTTTAAACTTATTTTGTCTAGAATGGTAAAGATATTAATTTCTTGAAGGAATAGTTTTAGCTTTTCACCGTTCTCTGCGCTGATGTTTTTTATTTCGGTGCCGACAAGATATTGGAGAGGTATCGATTTATACAGTTGAAGCCTGACTACAGAGGCTATAAAGGAGATTTTCTCGGAATTTGATATCTGGAAATTGACACGCAGCAGGGTGTTTAATTTGAATTCCTTATTGGTATAAAATCCGATCCCGCGGGCTCCCAAATCGAATGTTTTTGCCGAACTGGTAATCCCATAGCGTTCTTCTCCAAGGCTTTCTTCAAATGTAATGACATTTTTAAATTTTAGCCGTTCTTCCTTGCGTTGATTTAGTTTAGAGAGCATTTAAAATCCCTTCTAACTTACAGCATCAGTGTTGTTGGCTGCTTTTGAATTCTGCCACCAGGGCTTGCACCGTTTGTTTGGCATCGCCAAAGATCATGCGGCAATTCTCATAGTAAAATAATTCATTCTCGATACCGGCAAAACCAGTGGCCATGGAGCGTTTGAGCACAAAAACCGTTTTGGCTTTATCCGCATTAATGATGGGCATGCCGTAAATTGGGCTTGATTTATCATGGCGTGAGGCAGGATTGACGACATCGTTGGCACCGATGATGATGGCGACATCCACAGTGTCCATTAAGGGATTGATGGCATCCATTTCTAAAAGTTGATCATAAGGGATATTGGCTTCTGCCAGCAAGACATTCATGTGCCCGGGCATCCTGCCTGCCACCGGATGAATGGCATATTTAACGTCACAGCCATTTTTTTCCAGGAATTCGCTTAATTCCCGTACCGCGTGCTGGGCCTGGGCCACGGCCATCCCATAACCCGGGATGATCACGACTGATTTAGCATTCTCCAGGATCAAAAAAGCATCTTCCACGTTGATGGCTTTGGCTTCTTTTTTCTCATCCGTTCCGGTCTTTTTAACCACATTGCCAAAGGCCCCAAAGATCACATTGCCGATGGAGCGGTTCATGGCCTTACACATGATGATGCTTAAGATAATACCGTTGGCACCAACCAGGGCCCCTACGACAATAAGAAGGGTATTATGGATAACAAAACCCGTCGTACAGGCCACCACGCCTGAATAGCTGTTTAAGACTGAAATGACCACTGGCATGTCAGCCCCGCCAATGGGTATGACCATGAAAATACCAAAGAGCATGGATAGGCCGAGGATAATAAGAAATAAATCGTACCTGGCAGGGTTCATGATAAACATGACCCCCAGAATTAAAATGGCGGTGATGATGGCCGTGTTCAACCATTTTTGGCCCGTAAACAAAATCGCTTTGCCGGTAATTCTTTCACTGAGTTTTCCCCAGGCAATCCCCGAACCTGTCACGGTCAAACCGCCGATAACAATGGATAAATAGAGGGTAATGGCATTGGTTAAGTCCGGGGCCCCATGCACATGATAAGCTGTCCAATCGACAAAGACGCTGGCCAAAGCCCCGCAGCCATGTAAGAGCGCAATCATCTCCGGCATCTGGGTCATGGCCGCTTTAAAAGCCACTAGGGCGCCTAAACTGGCGCCAATAATGACGCCCAGCAGTATCCATTGAAAGCTGATAATATGCCCATTACAAAGTGTGGCCAAGATGGCCAACAGCATTCCTGTCGCTGAGAGCATGTTACCCCGGCGTGCACTGACCGGAGAGCCTAAAAATTTAAGTCCAAAAGCAAACAGGACCGAACTGATGATATAAACAAAATTCGTAAAAAATTCACTATTCATGAGGCTTCCTCAGTTGCCCCCTCTTTTTTTAAAGAGGGGGCAAGGGGGAGTTCTTTATTATTACAAAATTGCTTTCAAGTTTTTTTCTTAAACATCTTAAGCATCCGCTCCGTGACCAAATAACCACCAACCACATTAAAGGTAGCCAAAGCCACGGCAGAAGTTCCCAAGATAATGGTCAATGGACTATTTGCTTCAGCGCCCGCAGCGATCAAGGCTCCGATAACAATGATCCCGCAGATAGCGTTGGCTTCTGACATCAAAGGTGTATGGAGTAAAGGAGGAACACGCGAAATCAGCGCAAAGCCTAAAAAAATAGATAAAACAAGAATAAAAAGTAAGTAAATGAGTTCCATAATATCTTTTCCTTCCTAATATTCCCTCCCCCTTGTGGGGAGGCCTGCCGCTCTCTGCGGCAGTCAGGCTAGTTAATTTGCAATAGTATTGCTCGGCAAGGGAGGGGGATTTAAACAATTATTCCCTTATTCAACCCTCAACTAACATTTATTTAACATTCTTCACCATCTCATTGACGACCTGCCCCCCATGCGTAATCAGGGCGCCTTTGATAATTTCATCTTCAAGGTTGATCTTAAACGCTTGAGTGTCCTTGTCCCAATATTCTTCAAGTAAATTATGCAAGTTCGTCGAATAGACCTGGGAGGCATGGACAGCGACGCGGCCGGGCAGGTTTCCCATGCCAAGAATGCGCACACTATTGGCTGTCACCACTTCTTCATTGAGTTTGGAGCCTTCCACATTGCCGCCGGATTCAACCGCCATATCTACAATAATTGTCCCTGGTTTCATTTGCTCAATCAAATCCTGAGTTAAAACGACAGGCGCCCGACGGCCAAATAATTGGGCAGTGGTAATAATGACATCGGATTGGGCGCAGACTCGGGCCATGCCCTGACGTTGTTTTTCCAATTGTTCCGGGGTCAAGGCTTTGGCATAACCTTGGGCCGTTTGGCCTGTTTCACCTAGATCTATTTCCACAAATTTAGCCCCTAAGGACTGCACCTGTTCCTTGACCACAGCCCTGGTATCAAAAGCCTCTACACGGGCCCCCAGACGCTTGGCCGTAGCGATGGCCTGCAGGCCAGCGACACCGGCGCCGATAATAAAGACTCGTGCCGGTGCAATAGTCCCTGCTGGCGTCATCAGCATGGGGAAAATTTTAGGTAAGCGCTCCGCCGCCACAATGACCGTCACATACCCGGCCAAATTGGCCTGGGAACTCAAAGCATCCATTTTTTGGGCGCGGGTCGTGCGTGGGATCATCTCCATACTAAAGGCGCTGATCTGGTTTTGGGCTAAAGCCTGAACTAAAGCTTTTTCATTGAAAGGGTCAAGAAAACTTATATGGATAGAACCCTTTTTCAAAAGGTTGACTTCGTCTAAGGGGGGCTTACGCAGCCGAAGTATGATATCAGCAGAAGATAGGATAGATTGCCGTTTACCTTCAATGGAAGCTCCAGCCTTTTTATATTCATCATCTGAGGAGCCGATGGATGCGCCCAAGCCCGCTTCTATAATGACCTGGGCCCCTTTTTTGACCAGGCGATCCACCGAAAAGGGAATAAAAGCAACGCGCTGTTCCCCAGGATGGTTTTCTTTGGGAATTCCTATAATCATATTTTTTCCTGTCGCACTTACGATTACAATTTTCGAAAGGTAGCTGCTACCTGTTTTTATGTCGAAGGCGCAAAGGATACCTCAAGCTATACACAAATATAAAAAAAGAGAAATTGCTGGCATCTGCTACCTAACGGACACCGCATCCCATTGGGACAGACATCAGATACAGGTAAAGCAGGTAACGCGCAGCTGGTATCATTTGAACAAACCAGAGCATCAATTCCAGGAGCGGAATTGCCTGTACCTTGAAATACACTCCATAGACGTGGACTTGAAAAATTAACACTATTTAAAGGTGTTACACCAATTGAAGGATAGGGATTAGCTGTGTCGACGCTTAAAAAAGATCCTTGAAGTTCGTGGCCACTGCCGCTGAGCGTGTTATAAGTAACCTCAGACCTGTGTACATCAATAAGATAATTGTATCCAAATTGTTGACACATATATGATGCCGCAAAGAGTGTGCCTTGATCTGGACTGGTCGACCATCCATAACCAGAAGATACAAAAGGCCAGTTCCATTTATTGACAAAAAAACGGGTATTGGTTACTAAAGTACATGCCCCTGCCGTACAGAGTGACCCATTACATACCGTCTGAGTACTCGAGCAACAATTTTCGCCACAATTTGTATAAGCACACATACATGAACCATCCGAGCAATTTTCATTCGCACCACAGAAAGTGCCCTGCCCGCAGGGATTACCACAATTATCATTGTATTGCACCCCGCAAGCTATGCTTGAGGAAGAAGCGCAACCAAGAGAAGCGCAGCAAGTTCCACTAACCAGACAAGTCTCTCCGCCAGGACAGGCTGGAGCTGGGTTTGTGTATATATACGTATAGCCAAGCGCTGCAGGAGGCGGCAAAGTATGTTGGTGGGTTGAACTTTCATCGGTAAACGGCAAAGTGGTCACTAATTGAGGGATGCCGGTGCAAGGTGCCTGGTTCCCCACAGAAGAATAAATGGTCGTCGGTATCGAATTAATACTTGCGACAGTAGATGATTGGCAACATTGACAAGGGGGGGAATTACAATCTACGTTCGTACAATATGGAGCGCTGGCATTACACAAAGGAAGAGCAAAAGCATCCACTGCCGGAAACAGAATGATTGCTAATAAAATTCCAAGCTTGCTTAAAAAGAAACCCACAATACCTCCACTATTCCCTTATTTGATTAGTATATCATTGCTTACTGACATCTACAAGAATTTGTGCAATTTTGCAATTTTGCAATTTGCGTAATTTGCGCAAACCATGTTTTAGCCTATCTTTATCTCCTCGAATTTTTGAATCAGTATTTTGCTTGTTTTATCAAAGAGCTTCGGTTAAAATTAAAACTCATTTAATATTTCAGAGAGGAAAATTATGTTTAAGGGGCAAGGCATTCTTGAAATCATTTCCGCCGGTGGATTTACAATTTATCTTCTTATTCTATGCTCCATTATTTCCATTGCGGTGATCATTGAACGTATCGTTTATTATAATCGCTGTTCACAATTCTCCAGGACGGTCATTTTAGATCAAATTCGTAAAGAGTTTTTGGCCAAGCAAATGCTTAATGCCATCGGTTTATGCAAGAACATTGATACGCCTGTCGCCAGGGTGGCTCTGTCAGGCTTGAACCTTTCCGGGCATGACGAAAAGCTTATTGCTAATGCCATGGAACGTGAAATTACCGTTGAAACGATCAAATTAGAACGCTTTATCGGCATTGTGGGGAGTATTGGTGGAACGGCTGTCTATATTGGGCTTCTGGGCACGGTCATTGGGATTATGAGGGCTTTTAACGATATCAGCAAGGTTGGCAGCGGGGGGATGGATGTAGTGACCGTTGGCATCGCGGAAGCGTTGGTTTGTACCGCGGCGGGTTTGTTGGTAGCTATTCCAGCGGTCTTAAGCTATAACTGGTTTACACGTAAAATTGATAATTTTGTGGTCGATATGGAGTTGGCTGCTTCAGAATTGGTTGACTTAATGTGCGTTAAAAAAAGATGAGAAGAAGACAGCGTCATTCCAAATTAATGGCAGACATTAACATTGCACCCTTTACGGATGTGATTTTGGTCTTATTGATTGTTTTTATGGTAACAACTCCCTTGATTTACCGCTCCAGCATCAAGATCGCCCTGCCGCAGATTTCTCACAATCAACAACCGGTTGAAAGTAAGGATATTAATGTCAGTATCACTTCCACCGGTGAGGTCTATTTAAACAACGAGAGGTATAACTTGAAATTAGATTTAGACCTTTTTAAATTTAAATTAAAAAACATCATGAAAACTCTTAATGATCCAGCCATCATTATTAATGGGGACCGCAACGTGAAATATGATTATGTTGTGCAGGTCATTGACGCGGCTTCCAAGACAGGCATCAAGCACCTGGTCTTGGCTACGGAATTCAAGCGATAGTGTATGGGCGGACCTTGTGTCCGCCCATTAGAAAGGACTAATTATGGCAGGTTTAGGAACACCGGAACGCCCCTTAAGAGTGGCTATCGTGGGGAGCGGTCCAAGCGGTTTTTATACGGCGGAGGCACTTTTAAAGCAGGATTTGAACATTAAAGTGGATATGTTTGACAAATTGCCGGTACCCTTCGGATTGGTGCGCTATGGCGTGGCGCCTGATCATCTTAAGATTAAAAATGTCACCAAGGTATTTGAAAAAACAGCCGGCAACCCTAGATTTTCATTTATGGGCAATGTGACCGTGGGGAAGAATATCAGCGTTATTGAATTAAATAAATTTTATGATGCCGTTGTATTTGCCTATGGCGCGGAATCCGATCGCCATTTAGGGATCAATGGTGAGGATTTGGTTGGCAGTTACACGGCGACCGAATTTGTAGCCTGGTATAACGGACATCCGGACTTTCAAGACCATCATTTTGATTTTTCCCAAGAGGTGGTTGTGATCGTAGGTAATGGCAACGTGGCCATGGATGTCTCCCGCATTCTTTGCAAGACCCCTGAAGAATTAAAGAGCACAGACATTACTCAGAGCGCCTTGGAGGTCCTGGCAGAAAGCCGTATCAAGGAAGTGCATATTTATGGCCGCAGGGGGCCTGTCCAGGCAGCTTTTACTTCCCCTGAAATCAAGGAAATGGGAGAATTGGCTGATTGCTATCCGGTCGTAAATCCTGTGGAACTTCAGCTCATTGAATCCAGCCAGAAGGAGTTGGCTGATCCCTCCAATGCCGGACGTAAGAAAAATTATGAGATCATGCAAGGTTTTTTAAACATTGATCCGGCTGGCCGGAGGCGCAAGTGTGTTTTGCATTTTGGCCGTAGTCCGGTAGAGATCCTAGGCCGGGGCCGGGTACAGAAGGTCAAATTTGAAATTAATAAAATGGAAGGGGAGCCTAATAAGCAGAAAGTGCGTGGGACCGGTAAATTTGAAGAAATTGACTGCGGCATGTTCTTCCGTAGTGTGGGATATGTTGGAATTCCAATCAAAGGCCTGCCCTTTGCCGCGCAAGCGGGGGTGGTCCCCAACCAAGCCGGCCGGGTGATGGACTCTGAGCAGATATTTACCGGTTGGTATGTGTCCGGATGGATTAAAAGGGGGGCAACGGGCATCATAGGAACAAATAAGCCCGATGCGGAGGAGACCGTCAAGACGCTTCTGGAAGATATAAATCGATTAAACCCCTGTGAAGTCCCCAGCAGCGAAGAATTAGTCAAGTTCTTAAAGGACCGGGAAGTGCGTATCGTGACTTTTGAAGATTGGAAGAAAATAGATGCGGCGGAAATCGAGCGCGGGGCCAAATTAGGCAAGCCTCGGGAAAAATTCTCCCGTGTTACAGGCATGCTCTCAGCTATATAATTAGAAATTCTTAATTCGAAGCGCAAAAAATAATTAGAAGTTTTTAATAAATTTTTAAAAAAA
>CAZKUL010000014.1:0-29632 GCA_964555945.1 uncultured Planctomycetales bacterium | reverse complement strand
GGAGCGGTGTAGTCTGCGCGCGTCGAGGCCGAACGGCGGCCATCCCGCTTGACAACCATCAGGGGTAACGCTTCTATATACTCGTAGGTCGTAAAACGCTCTTCACATTTGGAACATTGTCGCCGGCGGCGAATGGAGGTCCCATCGCCATTGAGACGAGAATCCATCACATTAGTTCCCTTATAACCGCAAGCTGGACAGCGCATCGTTATCTGTCATTCTGAGGCATATCCGAAGAATCTTAAAGTATCTTAAGATCCTTCGCTACACTTTAGGATGACGGTGACTCCAAATAAATAGGAAATTCCTGGGCTAAACTTTCGACTTCCCGGCGGACATTTTCTAACTCACTTTCCTTGTCGCGATTGATCACACATCGGTCGATCAAATCCGCTATCTTGGACATCTGCCCTTCTTTCATGCCCCGGGTGGTTATCGCCGGAGTGCCGATACGGATACCGCTGGCGACGGTTGGAGATTCTGTGTCATAAGGGACCAAGTTCTTATTAACTGTAATCTGCACGCGGTCTAAAAGTGTTGCCGCGTCTTTGCCGGTAATTTTCTTAGGACGCAAATCCACCATGAACAAATGGTTGTCCGTACCTCCGGCAACGATGCGAAATCCCTTTTTACTTAAGGCCTCCGCCAAGACCTTGGCATTGGCCATCACTTGGCGCTGGTATTGCTTAAATTCCGGTGTTAAAGCTTCTTTGAAAGCCACGGCCTTGGCCGCGATAATATGCATCAAAGGTCCGCCCTGTATGCCCGGAAAAATGGCGCTGTCAATCTTCTTGGCAAATTCCGCCTTACAGATGATCATTCCTCCACGGGGACCACGCAATGTCTTATGGGTTGTCGTGGTCACAAAATGAGCATGGGGCACAGGATTGGGGTGTAACCCAGCGGCAACCAAACCGGCAAAATGGGCCATATCCACAAATAAATAGGCGCCAATCTTGTCGGCAATCGCACGGAAGCGCAGAAAATCCAAGGTCCGCGAATAAGCGGAATAACCGGCCACAATCATTTTGGGCTTATGCTCCAGGGCCAGACGCAGAACTTCATCCATATCAATAAGCTCTGTCTTGGGGTCAACCTTGTAGGATACAAAATGATACAAGCGCCCCGAAATATTGATTTTAAGGCCGTGGGTCAAATGCCCGCCACAGGCCAGATCCAGTCCCATGACCACATCGCCGGGCTGGAGCACCGAGAGATAGACGGCCGTGTTGGCCTGTGAACCGGAATGCGGCTGCACATTGACATGGTCCCCGCCGAACATTTCTTTGGCGCGGGCAATGGACAGGCGTTCAACCTCATCGACAAATTCACAACCGTTATACCAGCGGGCCGCAGGATAGCCTTCGGCGTATTTGTTGGTCAGCACACTGCCCGCGGCTTCTAGCACCGCCGGGGATACAATATTCTCGGAGGCGATCAGTTCAAGATTGTTTTTTTGCCGCTTTAACTCATGCTGGATCGCCTGAAAAACCTGGGGGTCAAATGCCTGCAAACCATTTTTCATATCATCTCCGCGTAACTGCCCTTGTGAATGAAAACGATAATCTTTAGCGTCTTTGCGAGCGAAGCGAAGGTCCTCATACCGGACACTCGCAGGAGCTCGCAATCTCTGAAAGAATTAATTTTATCGAGATTGCTTCGTCGCATCGCTCCTCGCAATGACGAATAGCTGTCAATTATCTGAAAACCAACATTAGGAAACATGGGGGCCTTTTCTTGAAAACTCATTTTCTATTTTTTGGATCTGTTCTTTACGACGTAAATGCCGTCCGCCTTCAAACTCCGTGGAAAGCCAGATTTTAATTATGTCCAACATACTGGCTTCATCCACAAACTTGGACCCTAAAACTAAAACGTTACTATCATTATGTTGACGGGAAAGGGCCGCGGCTTCCTTATTGTAGACAAGGGCCGCGTAAACTCCCGGCACTTTGTTGGCCGCGATGGAATGACCGATGCCGGTCATGCACAGGAGGATCCCCCGGCTGCCGGAATGCGCCACCACCTCGAGAGCTACCTTATAAGCGATCTGGGGATAGTCACAAGCCGTGCTATCGGTATGCGTCCCTAAGTCCAGCACTTGATATCCCAAAGCCTTGAGCGCGTCCTCCACATTTTTTTTTAATTGAAAGCCACGGTGGTCCGAACCGACAAAGATTTTCATCAAAGCAGCCTCTCAATCTTTTCAATCGCCTCATCAATGGTCAATAAACATTCCTGGTAGGCGGCGTGCGGCTGGCCAATGGGATCAGGCACGTCTAAATCAGCCTCATAGCCGCGATGGGTGCTGCCAAATTCCTTAAGGAGATAGACCCTTTTCTCCACCGACGGGACACGCTCCAATATCTGGGAGCGGTGCGCGCGGGTCATGGCAAAGATCAAATCCGATTTTTTAAGCATAATACTGCCCAGTGGCCGGGAAATATGCGCCGCGGCATTGATCCCGCGCTCCCTTAAGACCGCAATGGTCTCCTGGCTTGCCGCGGACTTAAAGAAAACGCTCGTCCCCGCCGAATGGACCTCCACATCTTCCCGGGCAATTAATTTAGCTTTGAGCAAATACTCCGCCATGACCGACCGGCAGCTGTTACCTGTACAAACAAACAGCACACATTTCTTGTTGATGGTACGGTCCACATCCGGTTGAGTGATCACACCATCACGGATGACGGTCGGATGTGTCAGCGTAAAATCAAGGATCGTCGAAGAAATTCCAAAATCAACCGGTCCTCCATCCAGCGCCAAATCCACCTGGCCGTCAAGATCCTCCAGGGCCTCCGTGCAATTGGTCGGGGCTTTTTTCCCTTCCAAATTGGCGGAGGGCGCTGCAATGGTGCAGCCGCTTTCTTCCACCAAACGCAAGGCCACGGTATGGTCCGGCATGCGAATGCCGATGGTTTCCCCTTCCTGACGGGCCGGCACAATCACGGTCAAAGGTCCAGGCCAATACTTATCAATCACCTTATACAAATTCGGATGCGTGTAGGTCGAATAATTCTCAATAATGCCCCGCTGGGCCACTAAAATGGAAAAAAGTTTGCCATCCGTACGGCGCTTGACGGCACGCAGCCGGTCCATGGCCCTGGGATTATTGGAGTCAGCCGCGATGCCATAGACTGTCTCCGTTGGAAATACGACCAAGCCGCCCTGACGCACAATGCGGGCGGCCTCGGCAATCTTTTCCGGTTCAGGCAGGGCGGAATTGACTTTTAAAATCTTAGTGGCGCCCATAAGCAGGTTTTTCTTTCATGGGTTTAGTTCCAATGTCCCGGCGAAAAAACATATGCTCAAATTCAATTTGACTCACGGCATTATACGCTTTTGCCACAGCCGCTTCAAGGTTTCTGCCAAGGGAGGCTACTCCCAAGACGCGGCCTCCGTTGGTCACCAGGGTGCCGCCCTCGTTTTTGGTCCCCGCATGAAAAACGAACGTATCTTCATCCTTGATATCCTCAAGACCATTGATCGCATATCCATTTTGATATTTTCCGGGATATCCTCCTGAGGCGATGACCACACACACGCACGGACGCTCATCCCACTTGACCTTGATCTCATGAAGACGCCCGTCACAGGCGGCCAAAAACATCTCCACAATGTCCGTATTCAAACGCGGCAGGATCGATTGGGTTTCCGGATCTCCAAAGCGCACGTTGAATTCCAAGGCTTTGGGGCCGTCGGAAGTCAACATCAACCCAGCAAAAAGCACGCCTTTAAAAGGGTTCTCTTCCTGATACATCCCGCGGATAGTGGGTTCAATGATCCGGGTGATGATCTGATCCAGGACCTCGACATTCACCAAAGGACTGGGGGAAAATGTTCCCATACCGCCGGTATTGGGTCCTAGATCATCATCAAATATGCGCTTATGGTCCTGGGCAGTGGGTAAAACCAGAAAATGCTTGCCATCGCAGACAGCCAATACTGAAACTTCAGGGCCTTGCAAGCATGCTTCAATAACTATTTTGCCTCCCGCATCGCCAAATTTCTTCGCCACCATGATCTCATCAATTGCTGTTTTGGCCTGTTTTAAATCAGCACATACATATACGCCCTTGCCAGCGGCTATTCCGTCGGCTTTAACCACCAGAGGAAACTGTGCCTTTTCTAAAAACTCAAGCGCCAGGGCGGTATCTTCAAATGTCTTATAGATCGCGGTAGGGATATTACGACGGTGCATAAACTCTTTGGCGAAAACCTTGCTGCCTTCCAGCGCGGCCGCGGCTTTGGAGGGTCCAAATATTTTTAATCCCTTGGAGGCAAACGCATCCACGATCCCAGCCACCAGGGATGCCTCTGGTCCCACAATCGTGAGATCAATTTTTTTGCGCAGGGCAAATTGCAACAGCAATTCCACATCGTCAACGGCAATATCTGCGCATTCCGCCAACTGGGCGATGCCGCCGTTGCCAGGCGTGCAATAAAGGCGCTTAAGATGCGGAGACTGCTTTATTTTCCAGCACAGCGCATGTTCCCGCCCGCCGGAACCTACTACCAAAATATTCATTTACACTCCAATAAATCTAATCATTATCCAGTGCATTTAATTCATATTCAAAATCATTGCTGTCCAAAATGAGCGTAGGGGCCGAGCTTGTCTTTGGCCCGTTCCATCGGGCGGACACAAGGTCCGCCCCTACGCACAATTCCTGTTTCAAACAAATACAACTTTGTGCTTTGAATCCTGTATCACTTTTCCGATGACAAACGACTCCACGTTATGACTCTTCAAGCAAGCATGGACGGCAACGACGTCTTTGGGGGACACGACCAGGCAGAAGCCGATGCCCATGTTGAAGGTGCGGTACATCTCATGCTCGGGAATGTGGCCTTTGTCCTGGATCAATTCAAATATCCTGGGAATGGGCCAACTTTTTTTGGTTATAGAAAAGCATAATCCTTTAGGCAAAACCTTGGTCAATTTTTCATACCACGCGCCGCCTGTCATGTGCGCCATGCCTTTGACCTGGACCTTTGCCAACAGAGCCAGTATCGGTTTGACATAAATGCTCGTGGGCTTTAACAATATTTGCGCGTAAAGTTTTTGTTCCTGCAAACTCAAGGCCTTGCGTGCCAGTGAATAGCCGTTGGAATGAAGGCCTGAAGACGGGATTCCTATGAGGACATCTTCGCATTTAATCCCCGAGCCGTCAATAATGCCCTGGGCCTCGACCACCCCGACCGTAAAACCGGCCAAATCATACTCCTCGCCCTTATACATGTCAGGCATTTCAGCTGTTTCCCCACCGATCAAAGCGCATCCCGCCATACGGCATCCTGTAACAATACCCTTCATGACATCCTTCATGATCTTGGGATTAAGTTTTCCGGTCGCGATGTAATCCAAAAAAAACAGCGGCGTGGCCCCTGTGCAGAGGATATCATTGACGTTCATCGCCACCAGATCAATGCCCACCGTATCATGCTTGTCCGCCAAATTGGCGACCAAAAGTTTTGTCCCCACACCGTCAGTTGAGGACACCAATACCGGTTTTTTATATTTCAGAAAACCCAAATCAAACAAAGACCCGAATGATCCCGGACGGTCAATCACCCCACGGCTCATCGTCACCGAGGACATCTGCTTGATCGCACCCACAAACCGGTTAGCCTTAGCAATATCCACGCCTGCTTTTTTATAAGTCAATTTTTGTATCATAAACACCTATGTGTCATTCCCGCGTGCGCAACAATGTTTCTTTCACGTAATTAATGCCGTTTTCGAATATCTTCGCACCATCGCCCAGGGGGCTTGTTTTGGTCAGGCGTGTCCAGTAGGGGTGTTGCTCGAATAGAAAATGGCGTTCGGGATGGGGCATTAAGCCAAAGACGCGGCCGGTCGTGTCGCAGATGCCTGCGATATTATCGGCGGAGCCATTGGGATTATCCGGATAAGATGGCTTATTTCCGTCAGGCGCGCAATAGCGCAGGACAATTTGGCCCTGCGCGATGAGTGCATCCAGCACTTTCTTTTCCCTTGGGATGAATTTTCCCTCGCCGTGGGCCACGGGCAGATAAATTTGACCGGACATGCCCTTAGTCCATACACAACGGCTTTCCACCTTCAAATGCACCCATCGGGCTTCAAACTTGCCTGAATCATTATAAAATAAAGTCGCCTCTTGTCCTACTTTCCATCCCAGGCCAGGCAAAATGCCCGCCTTGGCCAATATCTGGAATCCATTGCAAATACCGATAATCAATTTTCCATCGCTGATGAATTGCTTGATCTCTTCCGTCAATTTCAAACGCAATTCGTTGGCCAAAATTCGGCCAGAGGCGATATCATCTCCATAACTAAAACCGCCAGGTAAAGCCAGGATATGGAAATCGTTAAGCTTCCTGCTCCCCGAGATCAAAGCATTGATGTGCACTTGCTCCACATGGGCCCCCAAACGGCCAAAGGCAAACGCTGTTTCCTCGTTGCAGTTGGTGCCGGCGGTACGAATGACGATGACTTTAACCTGTGTGGACATTATTATTTCTTCTCCCCGAAACCATCTTTATATTGACGGCGAGGTATGCTTAGGAGAATATAAGGATGGCCGTGCGCCCAGGCCTTAGAGAAAATATATCCTTATATTCTCTCATTAGCTTATTTTGCCTTCTTCTTTGCATAAAACTTCTTGATAATCTTAATGACATCCTCTGGCTTATCAGCGGTTTGGACGATGTCCAGGTCTTTGAGATCAATGCATCCTTCATGAAGCATGGGGCCTTTAAACCAATCCAGGAGCCCTTTCCAGTATTTACTTCCATAAAGAATGACCGGAAACTGCTGCATGCGTTGGGTCTGGATCAAGGTGATGCTTTCGGACAATTCATCAAGGGTCCCATAGCCTCCGGGAAAAATCACAAAGGCCTTGGCGTATTTGACAAAACAGACCTTGCGGCAAAAAAAGTAATGGAAATTGATCAAATGATTGATGTAATCATTTGCCTTTTGCTCGAAGGGCAGATCAATGTTAAGCCCGATGGATTTTCCACCGGCCTTGGCGGCTCCCTTATTGCCTGCCTCCATGATGCTGGGGCCGCCTCCAGTGATGACTGCGTAACCGGCCTTAACTAATAACTCCGCCGTCTTTTCAGCGGCACCATAGTAGGAATGTAAGGTATGGATGCGCGAAGATCCAAAGATACTCACGGCAGGACCAATATCTTTGAGTTCTTCAAATCCATCCACAAATTCGGCCATGATGCGAAAAATGCGCCATGGGTCTTCCATCATCTCTAAATCCGGGGCTGTGGCGAGCTTTTTTATTTTTGTCATATACTCCTCTTATTTTGATAATCACTGGATAGATGCTTTTACCTTAACGGTGATTTCCAGATCTCTTTTAACTCATCTATCCGGGCATTGATGACAGGCTGATCTTTGAGACCATAGACGACCAGCTCAGGGCTTGCTTCAACGGTTCCGATCCGGGCCAAAGGAATGCCTTTAAAAATTTTGGCTAACGTCTTTTCATGGGCAGGGGCAACTTCCACAAGAAAACGTGAATTGCTTTCTGAAAAAAGCATAACATACTCTCGCCGCTGCTTGCCTTTGTAAGGCAGGCTCTTTAACAGCACCGTTGCCCCCAAGCCTCCGGCAAAAGCCATCTCAGCTAAAGCTACAGCTGCTCCGCCCTCGGAGCAATCATGCGCCGAGGCTAGCAGTCCAGCCTTGGTGGCCTTTGCCATGGCCTTGTATATTTTAACAGCCATTTTAAAATGAACCTGCGGGGCATGCGCGCCCAACTGTCCTAAATTCTCTAAATAGATCGACCCGCCCAGCTCATCGTACGTTGTCCCGATGGCATAAATGCTATTGGCCGCCTTTTTAAAATCCATGGTAACGCATTTGGTCACATCTTCGATGTTCCCCATAGCAGAAATCAACAGGGTGCCAGGGATGGCCAAACTTTTCCCTTGATGGGTGTATTCATTATACAAACTGTCTTTCCCTGAAATAAAGGGTGTTCCAAAGGCCACGGCTGCTTGATAGCACCCTTGAGCACAACGCACCATGGAACCCAGGCGATCCGGTTTGTCCGGATTGCCCCAACAAAAATTATCCAGAAGAGCGATACGGTCCAAAGAGCCCCCTACCGCAATGACTTGGCGGATGGCTTCATCAATGCAGGAAGCCGCCATTCCCCATGGATCAATCATGCCGTAGCGCACGTTGATCCCATTGGAAACAGCAATGCCCTGAGCAGAATCCAAGCGGCAGCGGATGACTGCCGCATCAGAAGGACCGTCGGTAGCTATGCCTACCAAGGGCTTGATGACACTGGTCCCTTGCACCTCGTGATCATAAATACGGATAATGCTTTCTTTGGAAGCCACATTATAATGGCTGAGCGCCAAACACAAACTTTCAGTCAAATCTCCAAACTTAGGCAACTTCTCTGACTTTAAAACAGGTTTCTGATAAACGGCCTCTTTCATTATTTGAGGCAAACCCTCATGCAAAAAGGCCATGTCCAGATCCGCCACTTGCTGTCCGTGAAAATACAATTGCAATCGGCCCGAGCCATCAAATTCGCCTAAGACAGAGGCTTCCACATTTTCATCTGCAAAAATCTTTAATAGCGCCCCTATGTTCGCAGGAGGAACAGAAAGGACCATACGTTCTTGGGATTCTGAAATCCAAATCTCATGATACGCAAGACCCTCGTATTTAAGCGGCGCTTTGTCCAAATCGACCCTGGCACCCGTCTTCTCTCCCATTTCTCCCACCGCTGAAGAAAACCCGCCGGCCCCGCAATCCGTGATGGCCGAATATAAATTAGCCTCGCGTGCTTTGAGCAATGCATCCAATACTTTTTTCTCTTCAATGGGATTGCCAATTTGCACGGCCCCTGAGGAGACTGTCTGGGACTCACCCGTCAGTTCTCCGGAAGAAAAAGTCGCCCCATGGATGCCGTCGCGCCCGGTGCGGCCGCCAACGGCCACGATCAGGTCCCCTCGATTCACTCGCTTTATTTCCTTGCCTTTGGGGATAAGGCCGATATTGCCGCAAAAAACCAGGGGATTACCGGCAAAACGCTTATCAAAAATAATGGCCCCATTGACCGTGGGAACACCCATTTTATTGCCGTAATCACGTACACCGGCCACCACACCCTTCATCACGCGTTTAGGATGCAGGGCACCCGAAGGTAAATCCGCAACCGGGGTGTCTGGGGGAGCAAAACAAAATATGTCGGTATTGCACAACGGCTTGGCAGCCAATCCCGTACCTAAAGTATCCCGGATGACCCCGCCGACACCGGTATTGGCCCCGCCAAAAGGCTCCAATGCCGAGGGATGGTTATGTGTTTCGACCTTAAAACAGACATGATAATCCTTGTCGAAGGCAATGACCCCGGCATTGTCATGGAAGACGGAAATGCACCATTTTTTATTTAACTTTAGAGTGGCCGCCGCGATGGTTGTCTTAAAAAGACTGCGGATAATTCTGGGCTTGGCATTTTTACCTTCGCGATAGCGGATGATGCCCCGAAATGTTTTATGACGGCAATGTTCACTCCAGGTCTGGGCAATGGTCTCTAATTCAACATCGGTCGGGTTTCGGCCTTCTTTCTTAAAATGATTTTGGATTGTCCTCATTTCATCCCCATTCAAATACAGCTGCCCGCGCTTGGAGATCTCAGAAAGCTTCTTATCATTGGCAGCTAACAAATCAACGATGATGACATCAAATTTTGAACTGGGTGGCGCGCTGATGTTTAAGGTCGCCGGAACATGTGACGGGTCAGGCACCACATGCTGGATGAGCTTGTTCATCAAGACGCGGCTGGTGATGGAGGTGAGTTGTTTATCGGTCAATTTTCCATTGATGTGATACTGCTTGGCCGTGCGCACCGCACGGATGCCCAGGATCCCCAAATCACGGATGCCCTTGATCGTGGAGCTCTCCACCGGATCCATGACACCGGGGTTGTAAGCTATTTCAACGACGTGATGGGTGGATGATTGGAGCGGAAGTTTCAGGTCAAAACTATATTGTTCGACGATAGGATCAACCAGCAGTTCATCCCCGATACGTTTGGCCTCTGGGCGGCTGATCTCACCTTCCAGCAAGAAAACCGTCACCACACGGACCTCGACAATCCCATTGAAGCCTAAATCGGTGATGTCACGGGCTATGGATTGTCCAATAGGGTCTAAGACCCCCTCTTTTTGTTTGACTTCAACGCGCCAAATCAAAATGCCCTGTCCCTTCGGCATTGTAAAGCTTTCATACCTGCGATACTCTGCGTAATACTTCTTGATAGGCCTCTGGGACATTACCTAAATCCCGACGGAAACGGTCCTTGTCCAACTTATTGCCCGTATCAATGTCCCATAACCGGCACGTATCTGGAGAGATTTCATCAGCCAGGATGATCCGGTTCTGGATGCGGCCGAATTCAATTTTAAAATCAATCAACTCAATCCTTAAATTCAAAAAGAATTTCTTTAAAACCTCATTGATCTTAAAGGCCAACGCCGTAATTTTGCGCACCTCATCATCCGTGGCAAAATTAAGGGCGCGGATATGATATTCGTTGACCTGCGGGTCACCTAGGGCATCGTTCTTGTAACAAAATTCCAGCGTCGGACACGCCAGGTTGGCTCCTTCAGACAGACCAAGCAATCGGCACAGGGAACCTGCCGCACGGTTGCGGACAATGATCTCAAGGGGAACGATGCTCACCCGCTTGACTAACATTTCGCGGTCATTTAAACGTTCCACAAAATGGGTGTCAATACCTTGGGTCTTTAGATGTTCAAATATCTTGGTTGCGATCCCATTATTCATAATGCCCTTCTCAAGAATGACCCCCCTTTTCTGGGCATTAAACGCCGTGGCATCATCCTTAAAATACTGGATCAACAACGCCGGATCTCCCGTCGTGTACAAAATCTTCGCCTTGCCTTCGTATATTTTCTCTAATTTTTGCATGTGATATATTCCTTAGCACACATATGTCGACTCATTACTTTCCACATAACTAGAAACTTCATATCTACTTAATTGGTACGTATTGCTATTCATGCGTTTGAGGGGAGCAGCTATTGTTTTTTTCGCACATTCAGGGATTTTCCGCCAAAAATCTGCGAGGATTTATATCAAAAATTTTCCAAATGAAGAGAATCTTTAGAAAATTTTTGATATAAACCGAAGCAGACGGCGGAAATATCCCGTGCGGAAAAAATAATAGCTGCTCCTCTCATATGCGCGGATATTCAATACTGCGCAAAGTATAAATAGCTAGATGTTCTTTTAGAGATCCTTCGCCAGTTGGCTCAGGATGACAGCGGCATATACCGCTGTCACTTAATCCCCGCCTGTTTAAAGATCTTGTCCCGGTGACGGATGTAATATTTGATGTCGAAGCAGGCATTGATCTCGTTTTGGGAGAGATACTTGCGTACCCGGCGGTCTCTAAACAATACGTCTTTGAATTCAGTGCTCTCCTGCCAGACCTGCATGGCTGCGGCTTGGATGATTTCATAAGCGGCGTCACGCGTGAGGCCTTTTTTCATCAATTCCAAAAGGATGCGCTGGGAATAAATGAGGCCGCGGGTCTTGGAGAGATTCGCGATCATATTTTTGGGATAAACCAACAGTCCCTCGATGATAGGAATAAATTTATTCAACATGTAATTCAAGGCAATGGTGGAATCAGGAAGGATGACACGCTCCGCCGAGGAATGGCTAATATCGCGCTCATGCCAGAGATTGATATTTTCCATGGCCACGATCGAATTGGCGCGCAAGATGCGCGATAAACCGCAGATGCGTTCGCAGGTCACAGGATTACGCTTATGCGGCATGGCGGAGGAACCAATTTGGCCTTTGAAGAAGGGCTCTTCGACTTCCAGAAGTTCCGTCTTTTGCAAGGCCCTGATTTCCGTGGCAAATTTCTCTAAGGAAGAACCGATGATGGCCAGGACCATAATATAATGAGCGTGCGGGTCTCGGGAAATAACTTGTGTGGCCACATTCGCAGGCTTCAAATTCAATTGCTGGCAAACAAACTCTTCCACCGACGGATCAATGTTAGCATAGGTCCCCACAGCACCGGACAATTTTCCATAACGCATGCCTTCAACTGCCCCTTGCAGGCGCTCCAGATTGCGATTCATTTCATCAAACCAGATGGCCAATTTAATCCCGAATGTGGTCGGCTCCGCGTGCACACCATGAGTGCGGGCAATGCAGACGGCATCTTTATATTTTTTAGCTTTCTCTTTTAGCGCCACGATCAGTTTCTTGACATCAGCAACCAAAATTTCTCCGGCTTCCACACATTGTAAAGACAAAGAGGTATCTAACAGGTCAGAGGAGGTCATGCCCATATGAAGATACTGGGCTTCAGGCCCCAAGCTTTGGCCAACACTTTGAATGAAAGCCACGACATCATGCTTGGTACGTTCTTCCAGACGGCGTACTTCTTCCAAATCGAATTTGGCATTCTTGCGGATTTTTTCCATGGCCGCTTTGGGAATAACACCAAGTTTGGTCATGGCTTCACAAGACAGGACTTCGATTTTAAGCATAATCTCCATCTTATGCTCATCGGACCATATACGGCTCATCTTTGAAAGGGAATAACGGTCAATCATTTACTTTCTCCTCACTAACCCTCAACTTTTTTCCGACAAGAAGCGGGCTTAACCTTAATAATGATAAGAGTTTAACGATAATTCGAGGGTGCGCTGAAGCGGATTACTATAGCAGAGAAAAATTAGACGGTCAACTTAAAAAAGGGATAAGAGTTATAAGTATATGGTATATAATAACTTACGTACTTGATATTATTACCCTTGCTTAACGTAAATGATTAGTAACTCATCGGGTCCTGTCCTCGGGAATCCCCATGTCGTCCTCGGGTTTAAAAGCACCCTCCGGGCGCCATGGGCGATGCCCCTCCCTCGGCCACCCGATGAGACGCATGGATAGCTAATATCTACTGCTTAACTTCAGGAAATTTTTCTTCCATATATTTGACACTTTCCGTAACGCTTTCCTTCATAAGCTCCGGGATCGTGCCTATTAATTTTTGCCCTTCAGGGGAGCTATAAAAAGCAATGAAGGCCTTCAAATCTTCGGAAGTAAAATTGCGATCATAAATGGGAAGCAGGCGATCGATGATCTCATCGACCTTGACCCGTTGACGGATTTTTTGGGCTTCATCCGGTTTTTCCTTTTCAATTTGGGCCAGCATCAAATCAAAATTATTGATCAATGCCTGACGGGTCCCAAAGACGTCGATGAATTTCAAGATCAACGCCTTCTTGTCAGGATCAATCGAACCCGGCGAAACGGCAGCCTCAGGTTGGACAGCGGGCGCGGCTGCGCTCGTCGCGGCTGACGGTTGAGCTTGCGTTGCCGTAAAAGGCTGGCCATCGATGTCCTTGATTTCATCCGCATAATAGGTCATGTTCACGCCATCAACGCTAATTTGAAGGCTTTTGGCATCTTGGCTGATGATATTCCCTTGCACCACGCGGCCGTCGGTCAAGTCAACCGTTGCGGCAGAAGCTGTGCCAAGGCCCATGATTATCCCTATAACTATCATTCCAAAAATGCGCATAGTGTCCTCTTTCTTTAGAAATTACCTAATTTTTTATCATTCTAAGGAATATTTGTGATAAATCAAGGGGTATGTTAGACTATCCCGTTTAACTTTAAACCATTGCTAAACGAGGAGCGGGAAATATTACACCCTTCGCATGACCTTAAACCATTGACGACCAGGCAACAGGGAATATTTGAGCAAATACGAAAAAATATTGATCGAAGCCTTGCTTCATTTCTCGATACGGTCAAAAAAGACTATAAGCTGCATTTAGTCTCGCCGTTACTGTTTGAAAGCATCCGCGAGTTCACCCTTAGGGAAGGCAAACGCCTGCGTCCCTTGCTGTTGATCCTCGCCTATAAAGGTTACGCGCCCACCTCCAAGAAAATTTCGCGCAAGCTCTATAATGCTTCCACCTGCATGGAATTCTTGCACAATTTCATGCTGATCCATGATGATATTATTGACCGTTCGGATTTACGCCGCGGCAAACCCACCATGCACAAAATCCTGGAACATACGGTCAAAACCGGGAACCCTGCCAAGCTTGGCATTGACTTAGGGATCATCGCCGGGGACATTGTTTACGCACTGGCCATTGATGCTTTTCTATCCATCAATGAGCCTGCGGAACGCAAGGAGAGGGCCCTAAAATATTTTATTCAAACCGCCGCCTTTACAGCCATGGGCGAATTCATCGATACCGTCAGCGGTGTTAAAGCAGTCCAGGATGTGGATGAAAGCGAGGTCTTCCTTAATTATACGCTAAAAACCGCACGCTACACCTTTGATTGTCCCATGGTCACCGGGGCGATCCTGGCGGGGGCAGATACCCGTGAAATCAGGAAAATCTCACGCTTTGGAATCTTGATCGGACAGGCGTTTCAAGTCCAGGATGATATTATTGGGATCTTTGAGACGGAAGCCAATATCGGGAAATCCATTCTCAGTGATTTGGCGGAAGGCAAAAAAACGCTGCTGGTGACCCATGCCTTTAGTGTGCTAAGAGGCCAATCTAAAGAAAATTTTCTAAAGATATTCACTAAAAAGACTAAAACCCTCAAAGACCTAGAAGAAGTCAAAACAATATTTGTCAGGGCGAAAAGTTTAGATTATGCGTTAAGCGCCATTAATGACCGCTTAAAAGAAGCGCAAAAGATCCTCAATGGTTTGTCGATGAATGATGAGTATCGCCGCCTGCTTGAAGCTTCTCTATTAAAACTGTTCAATCATTCCCAGAGAATCGCCGCACTATATCAATCGCGCCGATAACTCATCTAAGACCAGGCGGCCCCTATCCGTCGTTTTCAAATTTCCATCCTCCAGTAATAGAAACCCATCCTTGACCCAATCCTGGACTTGGGTGTGTTTGGCCAAAGGGACTAAACCATACGGAATGCCCTGATTCATTCTTAAGCCGAATAATACTTTTTCCATGACCAGCTGGTCCTCTGACAGGTCCTCGAAACCATCGATGGCCTGTCCCTCACTGGCAATTTTTTGTAAATAGGTTTGTAAATTCGACGTGTTCCAGTAACGCCGTCTTCCGGTAAAACCATGGGCCCCCACACCCAATCCGATATAGGGATCCCCCCGCCAATAGTTCCTGTTGTGGATGGACTCAAATCCGGGTTTGGAAAAATTGCTGACCTCATATTGGTTAAAGCCATGCTCGACTAAAAGGCGCGCGATCAACAGATATTGCCCGGCCAACTTTTCATCATCATCTAATTTCATTTGGGTGGCATAAAAACGGCTGTTGGGTTCGATCGTCAACCCATACAAAGACAAATGCTCACTGCCCAACAAGGCAATGGTGCGCACATCTTCTTCCAATTCTTGCCTTGTCTGTCCTGGAAATCCATACATCAGGTCCAAATTAATGTTGGTAAAGCCCGCTTGGCGCAGGGCATCCAAGGCCCCATGGGCTGCCGAAGCATCATGGCGCCTGCCTAAAAATTTTAAATAGCGGTCATTCATCGATTGCACGCCAAGGCTGATGCGATTAAAACCTTTTGACTTTAAATATTTTGCTTTTGTAAAATCAATGTTTTCAGGATTCGCTTCGATCGTGATTTCAATATCATGAGACAATAAAAAATTATTTCTTAACGCGTTCATTAAATTATCGGTGTGATTTTCTTCCAACATGCTGGGAGTGCCGCCGCCAAAATAAATTGTTTGGATGGAGCTTCTCTCATATTTTTTCATTTCACCCACCAGGGCCTCCACATAATCACGCCGTCGGTGTTCCTGTCCGACGGCGATGACAAAAGAGCAAAAGAGACATTTGCTCATGCAAAAAGGAATGTGAATATATAAACCCATCGAACTCATATTTTTTATGATCGAAATTTACAAAGACTGTAAAAAATTATAAAAAAATTTTTGCATATAAACAATTTGATGTTAATATCTTAGTAACAAATCAATCTTTAAGAAAGGAGCTACACATGGCTACCAAGAAAAAAGCAAAAAAGAAAACAGCTAAGAAGAAATAACTGCTGTTTGTTCATGTATTTTCATAAAACCCTTTGATAGATTGATCTCAGAGGGTTTTATGTTTATAGAAAAAATTCATAAAGATTATCCCCACCTCATACAATACCATCAGCGGGACCGCCAACAGCAGCATGGACATCACATCCGGCGGGGCCAGCAGGGCTGAAACCACCAAAATAATAATGACCGCATGACGCCGCATCTGACGTAAATATTCCGGCGATGCAATGCCGATCTTCGCCAGGAAGGCCAGGATGAGCGGAAGCTCGAAGGCCACCCCAAAGGCCACGATCATGTGACCCAAAAATCCTAAATAATTTTTGACCGTGACCATCGGGACCAGGTACTCCGAGGAGAAACTCATGAGGAATTTGTAGGCCCGCGGGACAGCTAAAAAATAAGCGAATGCTCCTCCGAGTAAAAAGAAAAAAAGTGACAGAGGGGCAAAAATAACAACAAATTTCTTTTCAGAAGGTTTAAGCGCCCCTCCCACAAAGGCCCAGATCTGATAACAAATGTAAGGGGACGCAATCACTAAAGCCATCAGTGCGCCAACAGTCATGTAAGCGGAAAAGGCATCTGCCGGTGCCGTGAAAACCAGATGGCCGGCAGGGGCAATGATCTTGGGGATAAGTTTGCCGATAAAGTTATAGGAAAGGCAAAAGGCTAGAACAAAAGCGCCCGCGGATTTGATGATCCGCGAGCGCAATTCTTCAATGTGTTTAAAGAACGATTGAAGAAAAGAATTGAATATCACTTAGGCGCTGTTTCAGATTCGATGGGCTTTTTGATTTCTTCTTCCGTCTCGCGCATGTTCTTCTTAAATTCACGGATGGCACGGCCAAGGGCAGCACCCACTTCCGGCAGTTTCTGCGCGCCGAAAAGCAAAACAAAAATGGCTAAAATTAAAATCAACTCGGGCATACGTCCCATATACAATTCTCCTTTTATACGTCATTGAGAGCCCTGCGTTTTAAGGCGGGGCAATCTATCCAAAACAACACAGTTTACAGTTAATAATTGTCTTTATTGTATAAGCTATGACCTCAAGCGACAAGGGAAATTTCAACCCTTGTCCCACCAAAATAGAAATGTCCTCTTTCTACCAAATTAGAAATGTCCTCTTTTTGAGATTAAACTATCTTTCAACTTAAAGGCATCGCTCCAGGGAGACTTCCAGTACTATTCCGATAATCGGATGACGATGCCTTTATGGCGGCCTCTGGTGTAGGCATGGGCGAGAAGGCGCATGGAAAGAATGATATAAAGAAAAGTGAGCGCAAAGCCGGTCAACAGCGGATAGGCTGTATGGGCTTTAAAGCCGTAGGATTGACGAAAAAATTCCAAAAAATGGGTGATGGGCACTATGAGGGCCAGATATTGAAAGGCCTTGGGCAGCATATCAACCGGATAATAAATACCTTAGAGAATCATAAAGAGCTGGGCAAACATCCAGGCGGTGATCTCGACTTTTTGACCGAAGGACAATATGAGAATGTTAACTAAAATGCCCAAAATAAAAGCGCAGGCAAAAAGACCAAGCAAAAATACGGCTGTCGTTAAAAGTCCGGGAAGATAGAAACCAAAACCCCATGCCGCAGCCATCGTCAACAGGACAAAGGCGATCAATCCCCTCGTTATCCCGATCACCCATGTTCCTGCCACCCCTTCAGAAACCCCGACAGGTGTCAATAGGGTGTGCTTGAGGCTCTTGGACCATAATTCATAGAGCACCGTATAGCCGACATCCAACTGGGTTATCTGCAGGACCCCGGCGGCCAGGGTGCCGCTCATCACGAAACCTAATGTCTGAGGGCCCAGATGGATAAATTTAGCCATAAGCCCTATCGACAGAAGAGAAGTCATCGGCCAGAAAAAAACATCCGTCATCACAAATAAATTACGCCTGGCAAAAATAGCGCTACGCAGCGTAAAGGCATAGGCCCGGTTAAGCCAGGCCTGGATTCCGCCGCTGGGAGGCGGAGGCAGAGTCACAAAAGATTCATTGGATGTATTGATAGGTATTTCTGGATTCCCGCTTTCGGTCGTAAGATTCCCTGTTTCTTGCCGGGCGAATCTTAGTTCGGTGCGAGACACTCGCAGTTGCTCGCGGGAATGACAGGGTTGATGGGCCAATTGGATGAATATTTGTTCAAGGTCATCGGTATGATGAAGGCGTTTGAGTTCATTGACAGCAGCCAATTTGATAATGCGTCCCTTTTGGATGAAGGCCACCCTTTCACACATGCTTTCAACTTCATTCATATTGTGGCTGGTCAACAACACTGTCATGCGGCGCTGGCGCAAAATATTCAACACGATTTCGCGGGTCTTTAAAGACACATCCGGATCAAGACCGATGGTGGGCTCATCTAAAAACAAAATCTTTGGGTCATTGATAAGCGATTTGGCCAAGGAGAGCCTTTGCTTGGTGCCAGAGGATAATTCATCAAAACGGCGTTGGACGTAAGACTGTAACTCAAAGAGGCTGGCCACTTCATCAACCTTGCGCTGCAAGGCCCCTCCCCGCAATCCATAAAGACGCCCGTAAAATTTGAGGTTCTCCTCAACCGTCAAGCTAAAGGCATAATTAGGATACCCGGACGACATATTGATCCAGGAACGGACGGCATTAAAATTATGGGGGACAGATTTAAGTCCGAAGATCTCAATCTCGCCCTCATCCGGCAAAAGCAAGGTCGCCAGGGTATTTAAAAAAGTCGTCTTACCTGCGCCATTGGGACCTAATATGCCCAATATCTCTCCTTCGCGCACGGACAAATCCAAATGATCCAAGGCTTTAATGACCCCGTGGCTTTGCGTATCACGATACGTTTTACATAAACCGCGGGCCGAAAGAACAATTTCAAAAGATTTTTCTGGATGACTCATAACTTATTGTGAGATATAGGACTATGTCATCTCAAAAGATTTGCATTTTAAAGCATTAGTGATATAGTTAAATTGTAGTTAAGGAGGGTCAACAGGATAGCGAAAGCAAGTCTAAGGCCTATCCCCTTACAAAACCTACGGGTCAATCGCCGTGGGTTTTGCGTTTTTTAGACATTCTTGCCAAGCAAAGCAAACATTTTCTTCTTATAAGCTTCCACTCCAGGCTGGTCAAAAGGATTGACTCCCAGCAAATATCCGGAAATACCGCACGCTTTCTCCAAAAAATAATACAGATGCCCCAAATGCATGGTATCGGCTTTGCCTAGGGTGATTGTCATATTGGGGACACCGCCTTCAAAATGGGCAGCCGAGGTGGCTTCATACGCTTTTTTATTCACAAAATCAAAACCCTTGCCAGCCACGTAATTAAATCCGTCTAAATCTTCTTTGTCCTGAGGGATGATCACATCATGATGAGGTTTGTCAATTTCTAAAAAAGTCTCAAAGACTGTGCGTTCTGCCTCCTGCATCCATTGGCCCAACGAATGCAAATCGGTCGACATGATCAGGGAAGAAGGAAAAATACCTTTACCTTGCTTGCCTTCACTCTCTCCGAATAGCTGCTTGAACCATTCCGCCACATAAAAAACGTTGGGATAAAAAGAGGACAAAACTTCAATCTTCTTACCCTTGTTATATAGAATATTGCGCAAGGCCGCGTAACGATAACAGGTATTCTTATCCAGATCGCAAAGGGCATACTCAGCCTGGGCTTTTCTGGCACCTTCGATGAGACTTTGAATGTCAACACCTGCCAGGGCCAAAGGGACCAGGCCCACCGGTGTCAGTATCGAATAACGGCCGCCCACATCATCAGGGATGACAAAGGAACGATAACCTTGGGAATCCGCAATCTTACGCAAAGCCCCCTTCTTTTCATCCGTGACACAGATGATCCTCTTTTTTAATTCTTCCCCCTGATATTTAGTTTCAAGAAGTTTTTTGATCACCCGAAAGGCAATGGCCGGCTCGGTCGTGGTACCGGACTTTGAAATAACAACCACGGTGATGCGTTTGTCTCTAAGGGTCAACAGAAGTTCATGCAAATAGTCGCTGCTGATGGTGTGTCCCGCATAATAGACAGGTAATTTCCCACCACCCAGAAAATCAACAGTGGCGCGGATGCCCAAATAAGAACCACCGATGCCGACAGAGACAATACCGTCCGAGTTCTGGTGGACCTGGCCGGCTAAGGTGGTGATTTCTTTGATCAGGGCATCTGGAATGCGGGAGGGAAGGTCGAGCCATCCGGTGAACTCTGCGCCCGCGCCTTGTCCTTTATGTAAATTCTCGTGGGCAATTCTCACCGAGGGAAGCATGTTCCCTAATTCGTGCGCGGACACAAATCCTTTAAGATAGTCTGTATTTAAAGTAATCATGCCTTGGGGGCCCCAGGCAAGTCAGAAGGAGTGTTCATAATTTGGTGGGCATATCAGCCGGTGTCGGCGCGTTATCAGGAGTGGGCGGGGTTGTGTTGTTGGCTGTACTGTTCTTGGACTCATAAACCGGTTTATCGCCGAATTCATTATGGCTGATCAAATCCCCATGAATATAATGCTCTTCAACAATAATCTGTCCATCTTCGGAATAAGTGGCCACAGAGCCATCCAACAAGCCATTGATATAATACATGTTCTGCTTGAGAATGCCGCTCTTATAGAGAACAGATCTCTCGCCATCCAATTTGCCATTGGTGTAGTGCTCATGGCTTTTAACTTCACCGCTATCATAATAATGCACGCTTGGCCCCTCTAGATCATTGTTGTCATAATTATCTTCCTGCGCCACGCCGCCGCTTTCGTAATAGGACTTGTCATCCCCTTGACGCAGACCGTCGGAGTAATGCAATAATTCTTTGAGGGCCCCTGAGGGATAATAAATTTTCATCTCCCCATCCAGCCTGTAGTTATGATAATTTTCTTCTCTTAATAAATTCCCATTGCGGTCATAAACATGCCAAACACCTTCAACCGGCGGCTGGGTGCCTCTATTCTGTTCGTAGATGCGGGCGGGATTAACATTTTGCGCGAAGCTCACAGGTGCCGCAAGTATCAACAATGCCAGAAGGCCAAGATAAATTTTCATGTGTCGTTTCTCCCGTTATTTGATGTCAGCCAAAGCTTCAGCCGGAGGCGGAAAAGCTCCCTCAGCACACGCAAGGGCCTCGTCAATCACAGCCCCCCCCAAAACCACATCGCCGTCATAAAAGACGACCGACTGGCCGGGGGTCACGGACTTTTGCGGCTCCTTGAATTCCACCCGAACGGAATTCTCATCCGTGGGTGTGAGGTACGCTTTGACTTCAGGAGAATTATAACGGATTCTGGCACTAACTTCTATGGTTTCTTGAGGAATTTCCATACTCACCCAATTCATGCCGCTGGCCTTCAAACCTCCGGAATAAAGGTGTTTTAAATTGCCGATGTGCACCGTATTGGTCGTGCGGTCCATCTTGTAAACGTAAACGGGATAGCCCATGGCCAGTCCTAACTTATCGCGCTGGCCGATGGTGTAGTGGGCCAGGCCCTTATGCTGGCCGATGACGTTGCCGTTTTCATCCACAAAAGGGCCGGGGGCCATCGCTTGCGGACCAACACGGTCCTCTATAAATTTCTTATACCCGCTGGCCGGAACAAAACAGATGTCCTGGCTTTCCGGTTTCTCGGCGGTATTAAGAGAAAATTTACGGGCCAGTTCACGCACCTCGGGTTTGGTCATGCCGCCCAGGGGAAACATCACCGAGGAGAGCGTCTCTTTCTTCATGCTGTATAAAAAATAGGACTGGTCCTTTTTAAAGTCAATGGCCTTTTTTAACTCGTGGCAATTACGTTTGGCATTAAACTCTATTTGGCCGTAATGGCCGGTGGCCAAATATTCGGCCCCCAGGGCCTTGACTTTTTGGTAGAGGGTCCCGAACTTCAAATGCTGGTTGCAGCGCACACAGGGATTGGGTGTGCGGCCGTTTAAATACTCGTCGGTAAAATTATCAATGATAAAGGCGTTGATATCATGGGCGAAATTAAACACATAATGGGGGATATCAAGGATGTCGGCGGCGCGCTTGGCGTCCGCAATGCCGTCAATGCCGCAACAGGAGGCTTTGCCGTCGTTATGGGTGATGTTAAAGCACATGGTCACCCCGATGGTGTTATAGCCAGCCTCCTTGATGAGCCCGGCCACCACTGAGGAATCCACACCCCCGCTCATGGCGACGTATACTGTAATGTCTTTGTTATTGTTCATATCTCAACTTTCTTCCACAGCCCTATATGTCGCCATCAACAGAAAATCTAATTCCTCGATGGTAATGCTTAAAGGCGGCATGAGGACGATACAATTGCCCAAGGGCCTTAGGATGACGCCGTAATTACGTAGGTGCAAGCAAACTTGGGCTCCCACGCGGTCTTCCGGGCGGCCTTTGAGCTCGATGCCGACCATAAACCCCTTCTGGCGCACCTCGGCGACAGAAGGCAAATTATAGAACATTTTAAGCTTTTTGGCCAAGAATTTTATCTTGGGGGCGAGTTTGAGTATAGTGCGCTCTTTTTGAAAAACTTCAAGGTTCGCCAGGGCCGCGGCACAGGCCAATGGATTGCCGGTATAGGTGTGCCCGTGGAAGAAGGTTTTCTGTTCCCCGGAATCAAAAAGAAAGCCGTTGAAGACTTTTTGAGTGGTCAAAGTTACCGCCAAAGGTAAATATCCGCCGGTGATTCCTTTGGCAAGACATAAAAAGTCTGGAGAGACGCCTTCATGTTCACAGGCAAACATTTTCCCTGTTCTGCCAAAACCGGTGGCCACTTCATCTGCAATAAGAAAGACATTGTATTTTTGAGTAAGAGCGCGCATTTTCTTCAAAGCGCCCTTGGGCCAAACCAGCATCCCGGCGGCGCCCTGGACCAAGGGTTCAACAACCAGGGCGGCAATGCTATGGCCCCGGGATTTAAGCAATTTTTCTAAGCCCCAGACAGCATCCCATCCATGTCCTTTGAGGGCAATGGTTTTAAAAATCAATTTTTGGTACACCTTATGAAATAAATCAATCCCACCCACACTCACAGATCCCAGCGTGTCTCCGTGATACGAATGCGTTAGATGGACCAAATGGATTTTTTTCTTGATCCCCCTATTCTGCCAGTATTGATAGGCCATCTTGAGGGCTATTTCAACGGCGGTTGAGCCATTGTCCGAATAAAATACTTTTTTCAATCCCTTGGGTGCCATTGACACTAAGCGCTTGGCTAGTTCAATGGACGGCGTATTAGATAAACCCAGCAGTGTTGAATGGCCTACCTTATCAATTTGCCTCTTGAGCGCTGCATCAATATGAGACTGACGATGGCCATGGACATTGACCCATAAGGATGAAACCCCATCCATGTAAATGTTCCCGTCAATGTCTCTGAGATAGATGCCTTGCGCAGAATCAATGATCAACGGCTCATCCTGGACCCAATCCTTCATCTGGGTAAAGGGATGCCAGATATATTTTCTGTCCCAATGCTTTAAGCGCTTAGTTTTCTGGGCCATAACAAAATTAATTCTTAATTGGACCCCCGATTAAAGCATTCGGGGGTGACATATATCTAATTGACATCGACGCAAAATATTCTTTTGGTCCAATGGTTTTAAATAAGGGATTATCCCCAAGACCTTCACTCCGGATAATTTTTCTATTTCCTGGGGATTGGTCTTCTCGGGGATTCCTAGTCGGCCGGCCTTAGACCGGCAAAAGATGATGCCAATGACCTTTAATCCCCGCCTTTTGGCCTCATTGATTGTCAACAAGGTATGGTTGATGGTGCCGAGATTCAGGCGGCTGACGACGATAACCTCTGCCTTTAAATCTGCAATCAAATCCGCATTAGAATAACCATTTGTCAAGGGCACCATCAGCCCTCCGGCACCTTCCACTAAAACGATATCATGACGCGCGCGTAATATTTTCAGGCCATCAATCACCCGTTGTTTATCAAATTTGATTTTTGAACGCCTAAAGGCCAAATGAGGCGATAAAGGTTCTGGGGCGTAAAAAGGGTTGATAACATTCAATTCATCATGGATCCCCAAGACCTTCTTTAAGTATTGTGCGTCCCTTCCGGCACATTGGACGGGCTTCATCACGCCCACCCCAAAGCCTTGGGTTTTAAGCAACAGGCCCAAACAATAGGTGACAACGGTTTTGCCAACGCCGGTATCTGTCCCTGTAATAAAAATGACCTTACTTTTTAACATACGCCCATATCACCTCAAATGTAGCTTCCACACCCTGAGCATAAGGAAATTTATGATTGTAAATTGAGGAAGCCTGGGACAATGCCGCAGGCCCCAGATAACCTTCATAGGAAAGATTGTTGGCGCCGATGGACTTCAGCCAGTAAATCAATTCATACATGCTGCTAAAGCCAATTGGAATACGTTCACTTTGTATTTGAGGATCTTTGAAGCCGCTCAAGGTTAACGCCCCACGCACTTGAGCTTCATTGGGTAGTCTATTGAATTGCAAGTCTTTTGCCTTGGCTCCATTCAACGCGTAAAATAACTCTTGGCAGGTATGGTAACCAAAAAGTGTACATGACAAGCTGGCCCCTGGCGCCAGGACCCTCCAGGCTTCGCTGAAACTTCGAAACAAATCCTCTGACCATTGATAAGCCAGATTGGAAACCAATAGAGAAAATTCTCCATCAGAAAAAGGAAGATTATTATTATCTGCTAAAACCCAGGCAATGCTGTTATTCCTGGAACCGGCGACTTTGATCATTCCCGCCGAGAAATCAAGTCCGATAATCTTACTTTGGGGAAAGTGTTCTTTCAGTTTACCTGTCAAATAACCCGTTCCACAGCCTACATCCAATAAGGCTGAAGGCTGGGATTCTCTCGATACCCGGTCAAAAAGTTTATCCGCAATGACCCGATGGAGTCCGGAAAATTGATCATAGTGCGCCGCTGATCTATCAAATCTTCGTTGTATTTTGGTAGAACCCATAAGTCAATTAAGCAAAAAATCTTCTAACAAGCGATTGTATTCTTTAGCCTCAACTAAAAAAGGCAGATGGCCGCAGCCTTCCATAAAATCAAATCTGGCATTATAGGTGTGCCCGGCCACCCAATCCATAATGGCCCGTGGACAAATATAATCCTTACTGCCTGTTATAAACTGTACTGGACAGATGATTGAGGCAATACGGTCCCGTAAATCTGCCTTTTCCAGGATATCCAACGCATGCTTTAACGCTTCTCGTCGAGGTAAGGGTATCCCTTGGCGGAGTTTCTTGACCCATTTAAAAGCATCACTTTCACGTTCTTTCATGGAGAAAAGGGAACGAAAAAAAATATCTAAAATCAGCTCATAATTCCCGTCGAATTGTTGGCTCAGCAGGCGAATTTTATGGATGTCCAATCCCGCGGGATAATCAGGGCCCTTGGCAAATTTGGGAATGGATCCGACCAAGGACATGCGCATAATGTCCTGAGGGATCATCCGGTAAAGCTCTAAGGCGACCAGTCCCCCCATGGATGAAGCGACCAGAGAAAATGGATTTATCTCATGACTGCTCAATATTTGCCTTATATCCATGGCCATCTCGACTAAGGTCAGGGGCATCCAGCCGCTGTGGCCGTGCCCTGGTAGATCTACGGTCAAGACCTGGAAGTCAGTCTGCAAAAATTCCCGCTGGGCCTGCCAAATGTGGCCAGAGACCCCAAGGCCGTGGATCATCACAATGGTCTCACCTGATCCGCAGAGATCATAATGCCAGTTAAGGCCTCTGTGTGTTTTAAAATTGGGCATAAGGACGTTTATATTCTCTTCATCGCATTCAATAAACTATCTAAATCTTCCCTGGTATGGGTCGCCATCACCGTCAGCCGTATCCGTGCTTTTCCCACAGGCACCGTCGGAGGACGAATCGCCTGACCCAAAATGCCCCGCTCCAGTAAACGTTGCGACATGGCCACAGCCTGAGCGGAATCTTTGACTTGGACCGGAATAATAGGGGTGCTTGAATTCATCGTATCATAACCCATTTTTTGCAGTTGGCCACGGAGATAATCTGCGTTCTCTTGTAATCTGCGACGCAAATGGCCGCCCTCTTGAATAATAAGCAGGGCAACCCGCGCTGCCTGGGCCAGGGCCGGTGGTATGGCCGTCGTATAAATGAAACTACGGCTTTTATTGATCAAATATGCACGTAAGGTCTTTGTGGCGCAGACATAGGCCCCCATACAGCCTGCGGCCTTAGATAAGGTCCCCATTTGAATATCTATCTCAGCCCCTAAGCCCAACTCTTCGACCAATCCTCCACCTAGGGCTCCCAGCACCCCAAAGGCATGCGCCTCATCAACCATCACCATCGCTTCATACCGATGGGCCAGTCTAACAATGTCCTTAAGCGGCGCCCTGTCTCCATCCATGCTAAAAATACTATCAGTCACAATCAATTTTCGCGTGGAAGTCGGGATATCCTTTAGAGTGTCCTGCAAAGCCTGCATATCGCCGTGAGGATAACGCACCAGTTTGGCCCGGCTTAATATAATGCCGTCGATAATAGAGGCATGATTTAATTTATCACTGAGCACCACACTATGGCGGTCCATCAGCGCCGGGATTATGCCTGCATTGGCCATATATCCGCTGGAATAGGCCAGGGCGCTTTCAGTCTTTTTCAATTGCGCCAGGTCCTCCTCGAGCTTCTCATGGGGAACCATGTTTCCGCATACGAGTCTTGAGGCGCCGGCACCTAATCCATACTCTTTGATGGCCTCAAGGGTAGCTTGTTTGATGCGCTCATCATTAGCCAGTCCCAGATAATCATTGGAACAAAAATTCAATACTTGTTTGCCATTGAGGAGGATTTCCCTACCTTGAGGAGAATCCAACGCCTTTAAGGAGCGGTATTTTCCCGAATTTTTAAGTTCTTGCAATTCCTTTTCTAAAAAGTCTGTTTTCATGGTTTAAGTTAAAAACACATCCCCAGCCATTTTCTTTGTAACAATGCCATTGTCTTTACGGATCAACAGTGCGCCATCTCCATCCAGATCTATGGCCTCACCCTCAACAATTCCGGTGGAGTCAGTGATCCGTACCCTTTTTCCAAGAGTGGCACTACGCTTTTTCCATTCCCCAATGACTTGAGCGAACTCCAGGTGTAAAAGTCTTAAATACCATTTCTCCAGGGAGCGTAGAATAACCTGGAAAACTTTAGCGCGATCAAAGGGATGACCGGCCGCCATCTTTAAGGAAGACGCCCCGGTCGTCAATTGATGTTGGGATGTATTCACATTCAGGCCAATCCCCACGACCACAAATTTAACCTGATCAGACTCAGCGCGTAACTCCATCAAAATGCCTGCCAGTTTGTGATGGCCTAAAAGAATATCATTGGGCCATTTGATCAAAGGCTTGAGTTCACTGATAGTCTCGATGGCTTCTGCCAAAGCCACCGCGGACATTAACGTCAATTGCGCCAATTGATTTAGAGGCAAACTTGGACGTAACACCAATGAGAAATATAATCCCTTGGCTTTGGGTGAAGTCCAGGCGCGCCCTAGACGGCCGCGGCCTTTGGACTGGGACTCGGCGCATACGACCGTTCCCTCCGGGCAATTGTCCATCCCCAACCGAAATGCTTCATCCATGGTGGAGCTGACTGAATCAAGGAGGATGATTTTCTTGCCGATGATTTTAGTGTTCAGGCCAGACTGGATTTCGAAGCCTAGAAGTTTATCCGGACAGGCCACTAATTGGTAACCCAAATGAGGGACTGCGGCGATCTCATAGCCATGGGCGCGCAATTCCTGCATATGCTTCCAGATGGCTGCCCGTGACATAGAAAGCCGTTGGCTCATCTCCTCACCAGAGATATATCCGTCGCTTTCCTTCAAAAATTGGATGATGCGTTCTTGCATAAATAATTATTCCCTCCCCCTCGTGGGGAGGGTACGGGAGGGGGGATTCAAACTTTTGACATCACCCTCCCCTAACCCCTCCCATCAAGGGAGGGGAATGGCTACTACTTAAGCTGACTGACCTTCAATTTTAACTGCTCTAAAAAATAGCTAATATCCTGCTCCGTCGTCCACCGTCCTACGGTCACGCGAAGGGACCCTAAAGCCATAGGATCGGACAAACCCAGTGCTTTCAATACATGCGATGGCTCAAGTTTCCCCCAGGTACAGGCGGAACCCATAGATACGGCGATGCCGGCCATATCCAACGCACTGACCAGCTCTTCACCACTAACTCCTGAAAAAGAAAAATGCGCATTATTAGGCAATCGTTGTTGACGATGACCGTTAAGGATTGCTGTTGGAATTTCATTTAAAACAAAATCAATGACCGTGTCCCGTAAATGAACTTCCCTGGCCGCATCCTCAGACATTTGGGATTGGGCCAGCTTGACAGCCTCTCCGAGGCCTACAATCCCCGTGGAATGATGTGTCCCTGCCCTGCGTCCACGTTCCTGGTCTCCTCCTAAAATAAATGAGGGACAGTCGACCCCTTTTCGTATATATAACGCCCCGACGCCCTGCGGCCCGTAAAATTTATGGGCCGAAAGCGAGAGAAAATCGCATTGAATATTTTTGACATTGACTGGAATATGGCCACTGGTCTGGGTGGCATCGACTAGAAAATAAATGCCCTGCGCGCGGCATAAGCGTCTAATGTCCTCGACTGGCTGAATAGTGCCAATTTCATTATTAGCATGCTGCAGACAAACGAGGATGGTATCCGGACGTATGGCTGATTTGATATCTTCAACCGCGATGATGCCATCGGGCTGTGGATTGACAAAGTCCACCTGAAAACCATCAGCTTGGAGTTGATTCAAAGGTTCTAATACCGAATGGTGCTCAATGGCTGAGGCGATAATGTGCCGACCCTTATTCTTCAAGGCCCGGGCAGTCGAGAAAATAGCGTGATTATTGCTTTCAGTGGCACCACTGGTAAAAATTATTTCTGTGGGTGTTGCGGTGATGAAGGAGGCCAGTATCTCACGGGCTTCCTCAACGGCCTTGCGGGACTGGCGCCCGCCTTTGTGTGGACTCGAAGCATTGCCGCCCCTCTCAAAGAAATAAGGACGCATTCTCTCGAACACACGAGGATCGCAAGGTGTCGTGGCGGCATGGTCTAGAAAAATAGAAGCCATAAGATGATTATGATAGCCAACACGGGTGGGATTGTCAACTACGATGGTAAATGCGGTTTACAATAAAGATTAAAGTGCCAAGGGAGGGAATCGAACCCTCACGGCCGTGAGACCACTGGTTTTTGAGACCAGCGCGTATACCAGTTCCGCCACCTTGGCAATAAAAACAAAAGTGGAGTTGAGGGGGATTGACTAGCCTTTTTAGGCCTATTTCCCCTCAATCTCCGACGACAAAGAAATTTTGTAAACCTATTATAACACTCATTTTACAACAAGCAACAATCTTGATTGTTCATGGTTGCCTTGGTTTCTCATGGGAGATTGTAAGTTGAAATGTCACGTTTTTGTCACATCAATGTCACATCCAAAATCAATCTGATAGATATTGTCTGGGCAGAAATATTATAATTTAATTCTTTTACATTAGTCACATTACTCAAATTAATATTTAAA
>CAZKUL010000013.1:0-29730 GCA_964555945.1 uncultured Planctomycetales bacterium | reverse complement strand
GGGATCGAGCGCAGAACAAGGCTCATCCATCAGGATAATCTCAGGGGCCACGGCAATGGCCCGCGCAATGCATAGGCGCTGCTGCTGGCCACCAGAGAGCGACAGGGCGCTTTTACCCAGAGAATCTTTGACCTCATCCCACAGGGCCGCGCGCCTAAGGCTTTTCTCAACAGTTTCACGCAAAATCCGGTGATCTTTAATGCCTACGATCTTAAGCCCGTAAGCTATATTATCATAAATAGACTTAGGAAAGGGAGTGGATTTTTGAAAAACCATTCCAACGCGGCGCCTGAGACTAACGACATCCATGTTCTTATCGTAAATATTCACGCCGTCTATTAAAACTTCACCATTAACACGGGATGATGGGATAAGGTCATTCATTCTATTGAATACACGAAGCAGCGTCGATTTGCCACAACCGGAAGGACCAATCATGGCCACTATCAGGCCAGGCTCAACGGTCAGGGAAATATTTTTCAGGGCGTGCTGGTCGCCATAATAAAAATTTAAATCTTTGACCTGAATTCTTCCTTTATGTTTCATATGTTATTTTCCTGAAGCCCATCGGTTGCGGCTGGCTACAAAATATTGGGCCCATATATTAATCAAAAAAATCATAAAAATCAACACAATCGCCCCTGCCCAGGCCTGGCGGTGCCAGTCATCAAAGGGTGAAATAGCATAGTCAAACACCTGTAAGGGGAGCGCGGCGATGGGTTGGGTGAGGGAATGTGAATAGTAACGGTTGCCAAAAGCCGTAAACAAAAGCGGGGCCGTCTCACCCGCCACCCGCGCCAGGGCCACCATGGCACCGGTCATGATACCCGCCAAAGCCGAAGGTAACAAGATATCCACGACTACCCTCCATTTGGGGATCCCCAAGGCCAAACCAGCTTCTCTTAATTGGCTGGGGACCATTTTTATAAATTGTTCGCTGGTGCGCGTGATCATGGGGATCATCATCAGCCCCAAGGCAAAACCGCCGGAAAGCGCTGAAAATGTTTTCATGGGCATGACACAGACAGTGTAGGAAAAAATGCCAAAGACAATGGAAGGGATACCGTTCATGACATCCGTCATAAAACGCACGGTGTGGGCAAACCGCTTATCGGCATACTCGCTCAAATAAACACCGGCCCCAAGCCCCAAAGGGACGCCCACACAAATGGCCAGGACAAGAAGGACCAAGGTACCAACAATCGCATTGGCCATCCCGCCTCCTGTTTCACCCACCGCCTTGGGTAAATGAGTAAAGAAATCCAAGTTTAAGGAGCTGATGCCCTGGATAAGCAGATGCCCAAGTATATTAAACAAAATAAGCAGCACCGAAATAGCGCATAAAAACAGGACATAGACCATTGATTTGTTCCAGATCTCCCTGCGCAAACGTGTGCGTTCAAAGGCCGCTTGCATCACATCTTTCATTTGATGACCTCAGTGGAAGGGCCGCCAGTGACTGACCATATCAAAAGCCTGGCCAGGGCGTTAACAACCATGGAAACCAAAAATAAAATCAGGGCAATTTCAATCAAGGCGGATAGATACAATGTCGTGTCCGCTTCGGCAAATTCATTGGCAATAACACTGGCCAGGGTATATCCCGGAGAAAAAAGAGAAGCAGATATTTTGACATTGTTGCCGATGATCATGGTCACGGCCATGACTTCACCAATGGCCCTGCCCATGGCCAGGATGATGGCGCCCAAAATTCCGACCTTGCCGTGGCTCAAAATAATACTGCTCAAGGCCTCCCAACGGGTGGCCCCCAGCGCATAGGCGCTTTCCTTATATACGGCGGGTACCGCCATGATCACTTCCCGGGAAACGGATATAATAAAAGGGATGATGATGATGGCCAGCATGATACTGGCCGCCAAAAAACCAACGCCGTAATTTGGTCCTTGAAAGAAAGGCAGGAAACCGAAATATTTTCCCAGAAAGGGTTGTAAATCCTTAAACATAAAAGGGACCAGGACAAATATCCCCCATAAACCGTAAATAACACTGGGGATCGCGGCCAGAAGGTCTACAAGAATAGAAATGGCCTTGGAAACCTTGGGAGGAGCGTATTCAGCCAGATAAATGGCAGCCCCGACTCCCACTGGCACAGCTAAGATAAGGGCTACCAGCGAAGTTAGACAGGTCCCAAAAATAAACGGCAGAGCGCCGAAATTTTCAATGACGGGGTTCCAGGTGCTATGATACAGGAATCCCAACCCGAATTTTTGAAGGGACGGCAGTGAGCACCAGACAAGTTGGAAAAAAATACCAGCGACCAATATCAGAATGGCGATGGGAAATACAGCCAGTACCCTTCTGAATACGAGGTCGCTGGTATCATTGCGACTCATGTTATCTATTGTCCTTTAAAACTTAACCATGTCAAGTTTCTTTTGTATCTTATCTACCAAATCAGAGGGCAATGGCGCATAATCCAGGTCCGCGGAATATTTTTGACCATCTGTAACGGCCCATTTGGCAAAATTCACAATGGCCTTACCTTTAACAGGCTCATCGGTCATGTTTTTATAGATCAACATCCAGCTGAATCCAGCGATCGGGTAGGCTTTCGGATTTGAACTATTGACGATGGAGACCCGAAAATCATCCGGAATAGTGACACCAGCGGCTGCCGCTGAGGTGCTGTCAACGGTCGGCTCGACAAAATTACCGCTGCTATTTTGCATCACCCCGTAGGTCAATTTGTTTTGGATGGCATAAGCGAGCTCCACATAGCCGATACTGCCCGGGCTCTGCTTGAGAATGCCTGATACTCCTTGATTACCTTTTCCGCCCAAACCCATAGGCCAATCAACGGATGTTCCCTTGCCTACCTTGGATTTCCATGTTGGACTGACGGAACTAAGATAATCAGTGAAAATATAGGTGGTCCCGCTTCCGTCTGAACGATGGGCCACCACAATGGAACTGCTAGGCAGATTAATGCCTGGGTTTGCCTGGGTGATTTTGGGGTCATTCCATTGGGTAATTTCCCCTAAAAAAATTCCTGCCAATACATCCGGTGTCAACTTCAGACCACTTTCAACTCCCGGTATATTATAAGCAATGGCTTCCGCGCCCATGACCATCGGAATATGGTAAATCCGACCGGGGGCTTGGGTCATTTGGTCCATGGTCATAGGGCCGTCCGTACCGCCGAAATCCACTGTCTTGGCAGTCACTTGCTTGATACCCGCACCTGAACCGATGGCCTGGTAATTAAACTGGACACTCGAATCAATAGTGGAATAAACTTCAAACCATTTGGTAAGAGCAGGATACATAAACGTGGAACCCGCCCCATTAATGAGGGTTGTATCCGCAAAGGCGATGGAAGTTGTCATCGCCATTGCTGTAACTAAGGCCAAAATTCTTTTCATAATTAGTTCCCTTTCTAACTTGTCATTCCCGCGAAAGCGAGAATCCAGTTCATTCTTTTCTTAGAATTTCAAATTCAAATCCATTTGGAACGTATTATTGGGTGCTGATTGGCTTATTTTCGAGACTGAGCTCACGTTCTTAAAAACATCTGTACGATACCACAGCATATCGAACCAAACATTTTTTGCCAAGCCAATGTCAATTTCACTCTGCCAGCCCTTAGTATCCGTATCGCCGGAATAAAAATCATCGTTAGGAAGGCTATCTAACCATGCATCTCTCTCAAGGACCTTATAAAAAGTAGAAACCTTCCAAGTTCCCCAGCCATTAATGGAGGAATTGCCCATGTACGCGCCCATCAGCCAAGCTTTATTTTGTTTGGCTCCGTTAGCGTTGTTTTGGGCGATATCACCCATAAGGCCTGCTTGGGCAATGTAGAGAGGTGACGGCAGCATTTCTCCTAGAGGATCATTGATGCCTATCTCAGCGCTCCCAACCATCACATTATTGAAAGTATAAAGCAAACTAGTGCTCCCAGGCTGCTGAGAATTAGTCCCGGTGCTTAAACCGCTGCTGCTGGAAACAATACGTGAGGGATTATTATAATCGTACCATGTAAACGCGCCTTTATAATAGACCTTTTCGGTCAAGTTACCCTTGATTCCGCCTTGGGTCACCATCATATACGGATCTGTCCTTGTTGTCGAACTGGGACTCGCATCATGAAGATCAAAAACGCTTTCTTGAACATAGGGAGTAATATAATCATTGAGTTTCTTTTGGATTAGGATAGAACCGCCTTCTGGGGTAAGATCAGGGTCCCACAAGAAGCTGGCGCCGCCCGCTTCCCAAATAGGATTATCCATTTTGCCAACCATCGCTGTTATCACATTATTAGGGGTATAGACCGCATAGGCCTTATTAAGGACCAGTTTAGGTTTACCAAAAGTATCTGAATTTGTAATGCCTGTTGATCCAGAAGCCCCGTTCCCACCGAGCGTATAGTTATTGCTGCGGGGGCTGCCGCCATCAGTCGCGATGCCGACTACGACCTTGAATTTGTCATTGATTTGATCTTCGAAGTTCAGACGGGCGCGAATACGTTCACGGGTTTGATGAAAGTTATGACCACCGGCGCTTATTTTAGCTTTCGTATAATTTGTTTGGGTACGAAAACGAAAATCCCCACCTATTTTAAGACCACTGACCCAATCCGGAAGCAAACTTTTAAAAGTCGTTTGCTGATTGGTCTGCTCAGTGTTGGAAACCTCATCCTTGATCTGGGAAGCTTCCTGGTTTGTCAAAATACCCTTATCCTCCAATTTCTGGATAAGCGCATCCACGGAGCTGGAGGCAAAACTGAAGCCTTGCCAACTAAACAACATACCGGCGGTTAATGTTAAAACAATTTTTTTCATGCATCCTCCTGTTTATACCGTGCCGAGTTAATAATATGCATACCGCAACAGCGGCAAGCCTCTTTTGAGAGTATTAATTGACAGCTCAAGTGTACAATTCAAATGTTAAGAATTTATTAAGGAAATATTAAGAGTTAGGACCCAAATGTTTTTGATGTAACCGCTGAAATCTAATCCCCTTTTCACCCTACTTTAGGATATTTGTCTCCTAAGTCGTGATTAAATAGAAGCTCAATGATGAAACTAAAAATGCTTAATGTCATACTCGTGTCCTCTCATGGCAGGCCTAAGTGAACTTCAGGCCTTAAGTCTAATGCCCATATATTAGAGAAAGATAAAGCACCAATTAAACTTTAGGTGGAATGTGGTAGGATTGTTAGGCTGTTAAGGTACCGCGCGAAAAAGATTATTCGTAGGGGCCGACCTTGTGTCGGCCCAGAACCAGGCAAGAAATATCGCAGATTGTTGGACTTCAATTATCAGGCAATTAAATATTTAAGGATGGTGTCGCGGGTCAGAATACCAAAGGGTTTCTTGTAATCATCCACAATAGGGATACAGCCGAATTTGAAGCGCACGGTCGCCTCCATGGCTTCAAAAAGGGAATCGGTGGGTTTCAAAGTGAAGGGTTTGGGTAGCATCACATTTTTAAGCAAAAACTGATTCAAGGCTTCCTTATCATAATACCAGCTGCCGTCTTCCAATTTTCGTTGGGAATGAATCTGGTATAAATCGCGCTGGGTAATGAGGCCAACAATACTGCCTGTCGCATTCACCACAGGCAAATGCCGTACGTCATATAAGGCAATTTTCTCCTGAACCAGGGCAAAATCATCGGTTTCCTTAACCGTGATGACCGGCGAAACCATTACATCCCGAAGCTTGGTGTCCAAGAGGAACTGTTTGAGATCCGTTTTCTTGATGGCCATAGAAAGAATTATAACATAATAAAGTCGTGACAGGCACGACTTTTCTTAATAATAAAAAGGGGACACTTTAAAGTGTCCCCTTTTTCAAGTTAGAAAAATCGTGCCTGTCACTACTATATTATGTTATGATAATGCGATTTTTAGCTAACTATGTCTGATCAAATGAATCTCATTTTCTGGACCACCCTGACCGGTATCATCAGCTGCCTGGCCACCGGCCTGGGTGCCATTCCAGTCCATTTCGTTCGCAACAATTCCAAGTTGTTACGTTCGTTTTCCGCGGCCTTTGCCTCAGGCATGATGATTTCTGCCGCGGTATTTTCTCTGGCCCAGGAAGGCATTTCCCTTAAAACCAAATTCCCGTTAGCGCCTTATGAAGTGATAATCGGGCTCTTATTGGGCGCCGCCTTTTTTTGGTGGACATCAAAATTCGTTGAAGACCAACATTTAGAAAACCATGATCTGGCCAAAGGAATTTCGCAAAAAGGTATTCTTCTTTTTATTGCGATGTTCATCCATTCCATACCGGAAGGCATTGCGATTGGCGTTGGCTTTGCCACCGGCAACTTCCATTTCGGGCTTATTATGGCCATCGCGATCGGTGTCCACAATGTTCCGGAAGGCATTGCTGTTTCACTCCCCCTTAAAAGGGATGGAGCTTCCACAGCAAAATGCGCCTGGGCTTCCATTTTGACCAGCCTCCCTCAGCCGATCCTGGCCGCACCGGCAGCGCTCCTGGGCTGGTTTTTCGAACCGGTTTTAGGCATAGGCTTAGGGTTTGCAGGTGGCGCGATGATTTATTTGGTCGTGGCGGAAATGCTTCCTGAAGCGATTGAAGAAGGCGGAAAAACCCTTGCAGCCTGGGGCGTTATGTTAGGTTTATGTTCGATGCTGATGATAACAACCCTCATCAACCTTCTCCCCACCCCTTAATAAATAAAGTCGTGATAGGCACAACTTTTCTAGATAAAAAAGGGGACACTTTAATGTGTCCCCTTTTTATTAAAAGAAAAGTTGTGCCTATCACGACTTTATTTATGCTGCTGAGGCATTATGAATACTTAAGATTTTAACTTTAAAAGTGAGGGTCTTGCCTGCCAGGGGATGGTTGAAATCCAAAACCACTTTATCACCCTTGACTTCAGAAATCTTAGCAGGAAATTTTGAACCGTCTGGAGCTGTAGCTAATAGGACCATACCAACCTTGGGATCCATCCCTTTTGGCAAAGCCGTCACAGGAAATTCCTTCAAAGCTTTGGGATCGACCTCACCATACGCATCTTTTGGGGCAACGGTGACCACCTTTTCTGCGTTCACATGCAGACCATTAAGCTCAGATTCCAGGCCTGGAATGATATTATGAGCACCCACGGTATAAACCAGCGGCGTTTTGCCCACCGATGATTCCACCTGTTTATTGTCTACAGTCAGGGTATAATCAAATGTGACCTTTTTACCAGGCCCCACGACCGGGTCATCGGCATAAGCGCAAAGATTTAACATTCCCACCACGAACAATACGACGCCACCTGCTAAAAAATTTTTCATAAAGTCCTCACTCGTTTATAAAACCAATGTTTATACCATCAGCCTGCATTCTAACCCAGGATTTCATTTTTGCCAATTTATTTCTGTTATGTTAAAACCTTTTCTTATATTGGACATAAACCTGGGTCTCAGGCTGTGCGTCCTGATAACTGGCGACGGGATAACTATCCTGGGGCATCACCTGCCGGGAAACATTCAGGCTCATATGCTCATCTAGATCCAACTCCCCATTTATTTTCCGGTTATAATATACGCTTGTTTCTCCGGGTTGAGAGGGAAGCTGGTCCATCTCCGCGCCCACCTTGAAATTATGCGTCAATTTTGTCTTAAGCCCGAATTGCTGGTCATCATTCATGTCCTGGAGAGAGTAATCTAAGAAATTCTCCGCTAATTCATTGGAGGTAATGCCATTAAAGGGAGTGGTCGACGTTGACCAGGCGTTGCCGGTAAACAGGATGCGCAAGGCATCTTGGGGCAGCATTGGCGGATCGGAGGTCACCGTTAGTTGGGGAGCACGGCTTGTCCCCTTAAGTGCCAGATGAAATTCCATATCCTCGACCTTGGAGGCCAAGTGAATGTCAACCATGGGAGCAAAAATATCCCCTTGAAAAATAAATTTGCTGGCCTGTAATTCCAAATTAGTTCGTCGCACCGTGACCAGCCCGGAATCGATGGCCACTTCACCTTTGACATCAACTAGCGGCTGGCGGTCAGGTGTTAATTGCAAATTTAACGTTGAAAAGGCATCCGTGACAGATACAGATTTGTACCGTATACCCTCTGCCAAAAAGCGACCGGAGACTTTCGGGGAAAATAAAGACCCTTGCAGATTAACGTCAAGATCAGAAATATAGCCCCGTAAATCCCGCTGAGTGTCTTCATTACCCCAGAATCGAATGGCCTGCTGAATGTTAATGTCCCTCCCATAAAGATTGCCCTTGATCTGTCCCCCATCAACCTCTCCCGTAAATACGATGGGATCACTGTCGGGTAAAAAAAGCCGGGCATTAAAAATGCCAAAATGGGAATGCGACAGATCCCATAAGGGCAGACGGACATCGACCTCTTGAATCAGCAGCACGGCATGCGGAAAATAGGACAAGCCGGTAATCCGCACCTCTTTGAGAGTGAAACCTTCATGCAAGGAGCCTTCGTAATGTCCGACGTGCATCAGTCCCACCGAAACGAATTGTTGCTTGAAATAGCGCAGCAGTATTTTACCGCCTAAGGGTGTCACGATCATATAGGCGAAAACCGCGCTAAAAAGCAGGATGACGGACAATAGGGTCAAAAAAATAGCTGTTAGGAGTCTTTTAAATCTATGCATAGCTGTCATTAAAATGTGTGGATGCCGGACATAATTTCGACGATGCCGCGTCTGACCATCATCACGCCAATGGCCGCGAGTAGCAGCATCATGACCTTGGACATAGCGCGGGAACCAGCGGACCCCAAGAGACGCATCAGGGTATCGGAGAAAATAAATACGAGGCCCACCAGGCCGAGATTGAGGAACAAGGCGGTCAATGTGATCAAAAGACCGTGGACGCTGACCAACATCAATGAAATGGTCAGGACCGCAGGCCCCACGACCAAAGGCGTTCCGATAGGGACTGCTCCCAATTCTAAAGCATTTCCCCTTCGGGTTTCACCCTGGGTAGTCAAATCAACCATGGCCAGGCAAAACAGAATAACGCCGCCGGCCACCATAAAATCGCCCATCGTAATCCCTAGAAAATGAAAAATCACCTTACCTAAGAAAATAAAGACAACAGCCACTATGCTCGCTGTCGTCAAGGATTGAAAAATGATTTGACGCTTCTCTTGAGCGTTCAATCCCTGGGTCAAGGAGGCAAAAATCGGCAAGATACCGATAGGGTCCACCGTAAAGAACATGGGAATAAAAACCAGCAGGATATCGTTGAGCATGGGCTTGTGCCTCCTGCTTATATTATAGCACAGGGAGAGTTACAATTGGGGACCAACGTTGACCAGGTTACGGCCATTGGGTGTATCTGTAAAAAACTTGAAATTCTCGATGAACATCCCCCCCAATCTGCGTAGGGAGGCGTCATAAGCGTTTTTATCGGCCCATAACTCTCGAGGATTCAAGGCCTCCACCCCATTGACATGTTTCGGGAACTGAAGGTTAAAAACAGGCAGGATATCATAGCCGGCATTATCAATACTGCCATCGAGAATGGCATCAACCGCTAACCGATTCTCATTCAAAGCAATGCGATGGCCGACCCCGTAAGGTCCCCTGATCCAACCGGTATTAATGAGATAGGCCGAAGATTCATGCTCCTGCATTTTCCGCGCCAAAATTTCCGCGTACACGGTTGGATGCACCGTCAAAAAGGCTTTACCAAAACAGGCTGAAAATGTGGCCTGCGGCTCTTTGATTCCCAGCTCAGTGCCCGCGACCTTGGCGGTATAGCCGCTCAAATAATGGTACATGGCCTGTTCCTTGGTCAACTTAGAGACCGGCGGCAGGACACCATAGGCATCACAGGCCAAAAAAATAATTTTGGAAGGGTGTCCGCCTTTGGATACCGGCTTAACAATGTTTTCTATAAAGTAGAGAGGATAAGAAACACGGGTGTTTTCCGTTTTTTTCTTGGAGGCAAAGTCAATGACGCCATTGGCATTGATATCCACATTTTCTAATAAGGCATCCCGCCTCATGGCGGCATAAACTTCCGGCTCACGCTCCCGGGTCAGCCCTATGCATTTGGCATAACAGCCCCCCTCAAAGTTAAAAACACCCTCATTGTCCCATCCATGTTCATCATCCCCGATGAGCGCGCGCTTGGGGTCAGTGGACAGGGTCGTTTTTCCAGTACCCGAAAGACCAAAAAATAAGGCCGTGTCCTTGTCTTGGCCCATATTCGCCGAACAATGAAAAGACCCGATACCCTTTAGAGGCAGAAAATAATTCATAATGGAGAAAATGCCCTTTTTAATCTCCCCGCAATACCAGGTGCCTCCGATGACCGTCATGCGTTCGGTGATGTTAAAGGCGACAAACACCTCTGAGCGCAATCCATACTTGGCAAAATCACTACAGCTTGTTTTGCAGGCATTCAAAATGGTCCAATCAGGTTCAAAATCTTTAAGCTCCTCGCTCGTCGGCCGTATGAACATGTTCTTAAAAAAATGGGCCATCCAGGCGACCTCAGTCACCAGACGGACCTTCATACGGGTATCGGTATTGGCTCCGCAAAACCCATCCATCACATAAAGCTTCTTACCGTTTAACTGACCAATGGACAATGCCTTAAGATGCGCCCATGTCTCCACGCTTATCGGTTTATTATCAGAGCCAGAAGCCTTGCCATCGGCCCACCAGACGGTGGTTTTAGTCTTCTCATCCATCACAATATATTTATCTTTAGGGGAACGTCCGGTAAATTTTCCAGTATCTACGGCAATGGCTCCCAAAGAGGAAATATGTCCCTGTTCATAACCTTGCAATTGCGGGTCGGTCTCATGGGCAAAAAGCTCTCCAAAAGAAGAGTTATAGAAGAATTCCGCCGGGGAGAATATCCCTAAAGCCTTAAGTCCTGAGGTAATCACTGGGCCTCCATTTTGGGAAGCTTGGCCAGAGTCACCATTTCAACAACCATGCGTTTGATGCCTTCAACCTCAAAGGCAAGCTCATATTTCTCTGTAGCCCCATTGGGAATTCCCACCCCATCTCCAACGGTATTGATAAAGCTCTCAAAAGGAGACATCATAATATCCCGAAAACCCAAAACAGCGATCTCCTTTTTATATTGCCCCGCAATAAGGTTGCCCAGGGTGCCGCAGCCGTCCTTGACTTCCATCTCCTCATCTGATTCGATATAGGGATATTGCAGCAACCGTAAAAAATCCGGAAGGAATTTTTGTTCCAAGTAAATAATGATGGTGATCAGATATTCCTGTTGCGCCAAAGCCTCTTGGGTCGCGGCAAATTCAATCACAGAGAAAACAGTGGTCGTGTTAAACTTCTCCATTGCATCCACGCGCATTTTGTGGACGAATTGAATGACCGGTTTTTTCTCGATCTGCGGTTCGCTGGAAAAAGTGGTTCCCGACTTTTCATAAAAGACTTTTTTGACAGCCGCGCAAAGGGCTAACGCCAAAGTAAAGGCATTCTCGCCGTCGACCGCATGAGAGCGCAGATGCAATTTGACGCTTTGCCGCTGGACAATATCCTTGAATTTGGCCAGATCCAAAGGAGGACGATGGCTCGCTTCCATAAAATGACTCTTTCTAGCTCTTGTCCTCGTGTTAACCTAAAAAAGGCTTAATCGCCGCCAATAGTTCTTCGGCTTTATAAGGCTTGATCAAATAGCCAGCCAATCGGGGATTTATATGGTAGGCGGTGCGCTTGTTATCATCCGAACCTGATGCAGTGACCATAATGATGGGTATATTCGCTAATTCCGGTATCTTGATCATTCCGGCCATTAACTCAATGCCTGAAACCTTGGGCATCTGCCAATCCAATAAAACCAGGCAAATGTCCGCGTAACTGACAGCGAGTATCTCCATGGCCTGCTCTCCATCTTCGGCTTGGAGGATCTCCTGAGTTATCCCCGACTTCGCTAAAACGCGGATCATCAATTTACGATCCAATAAAGAGTCATCAACCACGAGTATCTTCTTCATTAGCATAACTTTCCAAATAATACCAGAGTGGTGCGCTACCTTAATTCTTTAGAGAAGCGGCCTTCATATTAGTTCTTGGGCTTGAGAATAAAGCCGCTATTATAAGTCTTACGAATCTCGTCTAACATTTTATGGGCTGCGGCCTCATCCGCGATACCTCCGATGCGCACCCGGTACCAAACTCCCTTTTCCCCTAAATCGCTCATGACCAGAAAAGCTTGGTATCCATTCGTCTTTAAAGCCTGTAGGGCGGTTTCAGCCCTGTTTTTATCCTGAAAAGAATATACCTGGATGGTAAAACCCGCCTCCTGACCATTGACAGGAGTGGTTACAATTCCCATGGCAGGGATGGGATCAGCTTTTTTGATTGGCACGGAAGTACTGGGGACTGACTCTGGTGTTACGGGTTGGTGAAAAATATCATTTAACACCACCCCCTGATCACCCTGTGGCTTACGCGCATACATGCTTAAAAATAAAATGACCCCTCCAGCGGCAATCAACAAGAAAACCCACCAGGTATTTTTAAACGAATTAAACATAAAGCAGGCTCCCTATCTTTAGCACTTTTTTTTATTCTAGCATACAAAGGAAACTTGAGGAAATTCATTCTTGTTTTGGATATTGGCCATTGAGGACCCCCTGGATCATATTCTTTACCTCATCCGAAAAATCCTTGTCCAACACCCATTCTAAATATTGAGGGTCCTTCTTGGCGATCACCTTTAACGGTTCTTTTTTGGCGTATTTTCCAAATGTCATGTACAAATCACCATTCCACCAGCGAAACTTACGTTCGTTATCAAAAAATTCACTGGATTGCTTGTAGGCGAAATCTTTGAGCGCTTCAATATCTTCACGGGATGCCGTGTACCGTTTAAGTTGTTCTTTGAGGATAGCTAACGTGGCTTTGGCATCGGCTGTCGCGGAGTGGGCATCTTTAAGCTCTTCATGGCAGTAAAAAGCAAAAGCCGCAAACAAATCCCGGCGCTCATGCAAATGATAAATTTTCTGGGCATCATAAACCGTACGGTTGACATAATCAAATTTGATTCCTGCATCAGCAAATTCCCTGGCCAGAAGAGGCAGGTCAAAGCGCTCCACATTAAAACCGCCCAAATCTGTTCCTTCCAAAAAGGACAATACCTTGGCCGCAATAATGCCAAAGGACGGGGCATCTTTCACATCGGCATCTGAGATACCGGTCAATTCAGTGACTACCGCGGGAATAGGCATGCAGGGATTGACCTTAGTTGAGTAAATCTCTTCCTTTCCGTCCGGAGATACCTTCACCATCCCAATCTCGATGATCCTGTCTTTTTCAATCCAAATACCGGTGGTTTCCAAATCCAAAACCACCAGGGGTTTAGTTAACTTCATAATCACACAACCTTTTCTTACTGTCGCTCATGGCGCAGGAAACCTAATTCCAGGATTTTCTGGATCAACTCATCATAATTAATGCCGGCTTTCAGAGCGGCCTGGGCAACTTCATCGACTTTGGCTATACAGGGATTGGCATTAGGTTCAATAATGTAAACTTCACCCTCAGGGGTCACCCGAATGTCAAACCGCACATAGCTGTCCAACTCCAGGGCGCGGTAGGCCCGGCGACAGACATCGTCGATGCTCTTTTGCCACCCTTCGGGCAATTGGGCCACAGCCGTGCTCTTGATCCCCCATTTTTTCCGGTAGGCATCGTCCCACTTGGCTTTATAGGTGGCAATACGCGGCTCTCCCTCAGGCATATGACCAAAACTCATCTCCCGCGGGGGCAGCACCGTGATCTGCTTGTGCCCAAACACACTAACATACAATTCACGCCCTTCAATGTATTCTTCGGCAATAGCATCCATCTGCATGTTCTCATGGATGAATTTGATCCTTTCCACAAAGGCGTCAGGATTATCCACAATAGAGGCCTGAGAAATGCCTCGGGACGCTTCTTCGCACAAAGGCTTGACTACCGCCGGCAATTTGAGTCTCGCCACAACCCCCACGCGCTTGCCCCGGTAATACGTATGAAAGTGGGACACCTTGATGCGATGGAATGTAAAGATTTTCTTGCTCAAGGCCTTATTGTTACAAACGAACATCACCCCTGAAGAGGCCCCCGTGTAGGGAATGTCCAATATTTCCAAGACCGCTGCCATGTTTTTTTCCAACTGGGTCTGGTCGTTAAAAATCTCCATCATATTAAAAATAATGTCAGGCCGGTTCTCTTTGATCTCTTCAAACAAAGGCGTGATATCATTATAAATGCCCAACAAGGCAACCTCATGGCCCAAGCTCAGCAGCGCCTGGCCGACATCCTTCTCCGTATACATATTATCCGGGTCAGCAAACTCTTGCCTGTAATCATAGCCCCGCGGCTTCTGATAAGGACTATAAAAAAGCATCAAAACTTTAAGTTTCTTTTTCATTTATTTTCTATCTCGCGCCCCTCTAAACCACCCTGTATGAATATAATTCATCGTAAGACTGGTCAAGTATACCGATAATTGCACTAATGCCACCGCCGGCGGCTGGGAGACGATCATATGCAATTGCTTGGCCCTCAAGGCTATGTTCTTCAATAAATCACTGATTATATATTTACGCTCTCCGGTGCATCGGTCAATACTATTTAAAATATTTTTAGAATGCTCCCTGATCAATTCTTCCGCAGTGAGAAGTTCTTTATTCCTACGACGGTCTTTCTTAAAAGCCCACCACTCCTCCTCAGTCAACGCGGTGAATATTTTACCCAATTGCACATCATGGAAATCGGGAAACTCTTCTTCTTCATTACGGCATTTCCTTTTATAGTACTTCTCCAAGTTCATGCTCAGGTTCTTAAAATGCCAGAGTTTCCTGCCCTTGGGCTTGAGCGGCGGAATGCCCTTGATTGACGCCATAAGCCCCTCGACATATTGTAATTTATCCAAAGCCCGCCATCCCTGATATTTTTTCTGCCAGTCACTGTCCGGCGTCAACCAAACAGCAAATGTCTCCACAAAATCCTCGTCGGGGTGATATTGCGCGTAAAAACCGTCCAGATGGCGGACATAACTTTTGCTATAAGGTTTAAATTTATAAGTGTCCCCGTACTCTTGGGCGGAGGACCCGAATGTCTTCTGCCAGTCACGGCGCTTATTCAGATTATAGGCATAAGAAAACGCGTGGCCCGCTTCATGGCGCAAGAGTTGCATGCACCATGGCTTTCCCTCACCTTCCGCTTCGAGCATCATGCGACGTTCAAGTTTGATTAAGGTTGGATGGGACAGGTAAAAGGGGATCCCAATGGCTACTTCTCCCTCTGGGGTCAACCATTCATCCGCCAAGTAACATTCGGGATGAAAAACCAATCCCTTGGCATCCAATTCTGCGTATAATGTCTGGACACAATCCTCAAGCCACGTGCCCTTGATGCCAATGGGAAGGCTCCGAATGCGGGTGGCAAGCAGGTCTTCTTCTGAAATGTGGTCCAGATCAACGGACTTGGGGGTCATTAGAGGAACGGCTTTCTAATCGCTCAAGTAATTCATCAGCCTCCTGGACGATATCAGGCTCAGCTAATTTTAAAGTCTCCATGTCTTTCTTGAAAACCCTCAACGCGGTCACCAACCGGCGCACGCTTTGCTCATGACGCGCCTCGCGGGCCTGCTCCGGATCAACTTTCTTGCGTTCTTTGATGATGGCCGTCAAATCTTTCCTGACTAAAGAAGCTTCCTTGCCTTTTTCAAAGATGTCCTTACGCAATTTCGTATAATCTTCACGATTCAATTCTTTATGGCTGCGGGCCATCCGTAAGACATCCAGACTCTCAATCCCGGGGATAACCGCCACCTCTCTGGCCTCCGCAAATTCCTTTTTTAAATACACAGGTTCATCCTGTTCGACGAAAAAATAGGTCTTTACCAATTTCAAGGCCAACGGTTTCTTCAAACCCAACTCCCGGATGACGTAATCCTCAAACTTGTCAAACTCCCAGGACTGATATAATTTATCGCGCCAAACGCTGTAAAGGCCTTGCCCTAAAGCGACCCAGGACAACTTAAAATCTTTAGCATGCTGGGCAATATGCGCCCGAAGATTATCCGATTGCTCTGTGATTTTCATAAAAGCGTTCCTTTTCTTCCGATCAGCGTGCAGGTGTACCGGGCGTGATCTTGTATTTTTAAAAAACGTATTGTAACACAGCGGGCACTTAAAAGATAGGGGGGAAAAGAAAGGGGGCTAGGTGTTTGGGACCCTAATCCCAAATCCCTAGCCCGTAGCCCCCTAATCCCAAGCCCCGTTATTTTAAATACACCTTCAATTCATCCCAAGTCTTTCTGCCTAAGACCCCATCAGCCTTAAGTCCGTGGCTTTTTTGAAATTCGACGATCGCCTCTTTAGTTCCAGGGCCTATCCTACCATCCACAGGGCCGGTATAAACTCCAGCAGATTTAAGCGTCCTTTGTATTTTTTCAGGGTTGACCTTGACCCTGATAATCTGCGATTTATCCAAACCTTCTGAAGGTTTGACAGATTCCGCCTGGTCACCACCCGTCGATGATTCTGGTGAGACTTGGTCCGATTCCGTAGGTTTGGCAGTGTCTAATTTGCTAGAGAGATCCTTGACTTGATATTGCAAATCCACGATCTCAGCATCCTTGGCCTGCAGATTTTTCTCTAAATCCGTGAGTCGGGATTGTATCTGTTCATTTTGAGTCTTCATTTGGGTGGTCGCGCAGCCGCTAAAGGACAACGCCAACATAAAAACTATTAATAATTTTCCTTTAATACCAGTCGATGAACTAGAAACGTTAGGGCCTTTTAACACAGTATCCTCTCCTTCTGAATCCCCTCCTATCAAAACGGTATGTTAAACCGCTGGATGATAATTTGGGGGGCTAATTGAATTTTCTTTATTTTATCACAAAGAAATACTTGTCCATATTAAACTTTTTTATTTTATATCCTGCCTTCATAGGGCAGAGTATCGAGAAAATATTTTCTTTGCTTGTTTCTGATACCAAAACTTCCTATAATAAAAAATCATTCCCATCGTCAAAGGCCTTTCGCCTGTGATGACGAAGGATTTGGCAATAATTACTACTCTAGGTGCGTCATGACCATCAAAACATCGGACGAGAAAATGACCAAGTCCCTTCCCTCAAATTTTACCGGCAACACCGGGGGTGGGGTTGCCGACCTGGCCGTCCCCACTCAACTCAGTGCATCCAGCTCTCTCAATGAAATACTGGCCTTTGCGCGCCAGCAAAAAGCCAGCGACGTGCATGTAGGCGCCAAGAAACCCATTATTTTCCGGCAATTCGGCCAACTGAAGAGCATGATCTCCACACCGCTTGCGGCGGAACACGTCAACGCGTTGATCAGCGCCGTGATGCCTCAGGATGTTTTGGATGTATTTGACCAAACCGGTGATGTGGAATACATCCATACGATCAACGGCTTTGGACGTTATCGGATGACCATTATGAAACAACGTGATGGCTGCGATTTGACCGCGAGGCTTATCCCGATGGAAATACCAAAATTTGAAGATTCCGGTATGATGGCTTCCTGTGCCGATTTGACCAAATGGGCCCAGGGCATGGTCCTCATTACAGGGCCGGCCGGCTGCGGTAAAACAACCACGTTGGCCATCCTCGTCGATCTTATTAACCAAACCCGTCATGACCATATCGTAACCCTCGAAGCGCCTATTGAAATTGTCTATGAGCCCAAACAATGCCAAATCACACAGCGAGAAATCCATACGCATACCCTTTCTCAACATAGCGCCCTGCGTGCTGCCTTACGCGAAGACCCTGACATTCTGATCGTCAGCGAATTACGGGACTTAGACTCCCTTCAATTGGCCATAAGTGCCGCTGAAACTGGTCATCTTGTTTTTGGCACTATGAATACCACCAGTGCCGCCCAGACCGTATCCAGCCTCATTGACTCTTTTCCAGCGGAGGAACAATCAATTATCCGTAATATGATCTCCGAATCGCTGCGGGGCGTTATTACCCAGCAATTGATCCCTAAAAAGGACGGCAGCGGCATGGTCCCAGCCTATGAAGTCCTCATCGTTACCCCACCTGTGGCCAACATGATACGCTCAAACAAAATCGCTCAAGTGAACAATACAATAACAACCAGCAAAAATTCCGGCATGATATTAATGGACAATTCCCTGGAGATTTTGGCCAAAAACAATGTGATATCAAAAAAAGATGCCTGTGAAAGGTCCCTCAACCCCGCAACCATGGTGCAATTGCTTGCTGGAGGAGGCACCATTGCCAAATCAAAATTTCTTGATTCCAGCGTCAATGGGGTAGCTATCTTAAGTGACCTTGTCCAATTTGGTGTTTTAGAAGAATTTTCTGTGACAGAAGTGCGCCTGAAGCCAGGCATCCCCCTGGATGAAAACTTTATTAAAAAAATTGCTAATACTGATTTCGATAAAATTTGGCCACTCCTGCAATAGTGGCCTTAATCTCTTGAACCTGATATGCCGCACGAAATTGACCAACTATTTACGACCTTAATCGAGCAAAAGGGCTCTGACCTTCATCTGGAAGAAGGCCAAAGAGCCAAGATCCGCATTCACGGCAAATTAGTGGAAATTGGTGATGAGACACTCACCCGTGAGAAAATGGTTGCTTTGCTCTCCCCGATTCCCCCGGAGGACGATTGGGGCAAATTTGTCAACTGCGGGGATTTGGATTTTGCCTATGCACTGGGCCAGGAAGCCCGATTCAGGGCCAATTATTTCCGGCATTTCTTTGGTCTTGGCGCTGTTTTTCGTTTGATCCCCTCCCAGATCCGGTCGATTGAGGAGCTGGATTTACCGCCCCGTATCAAAGAATTTGCCAAATGGCGCATGGGAATCGTGTTGGTCACAGGCCCCACCGGCAGCGGCAAATCCACGACCCTGGCCGCTCTTATCGATTATATCAATACCAACTTCACGCAGAAAATCATCACCATCGAAGAACCGGTTGAATTTACGCATATAAATAAAAAATCTATTATTTCTCATCGAGAGGTGGGCAAAGATACGGTAAGTTTTTCCAGCGGTCTTCGCACCGCCATCAAGAGCGACGCGAACATCATTCTGGTGGGAGAAATGCGTGACCGTGAAACCATGGAACTGGCCTTGACGGCAAGTGAAATGGGCATCTTGGTCTTTGGGACATTGCACACCAATTCCGCGGCCAAGACCATTGACCGTCTCATCGACACCTTCCCCCCGAACCGAAAAAACCAGATCCGTACCATTTTAGCCAATAGCCTTAAAGCCATTATCGCCCAGCAACTCCTTCCCAGCGTAGACAAAAGCCGGCGCTACGCGGCCTATGAGATTCTTATCCGTAACCAGGCCCTAGGCAATATTATCCAAAGCGGAGAAACAATGCGCTTGACCAGTGAGATCCAAACCAATAAAGCGATGGGCATGGTGCTGATGGATGATTCTTTATGGGAATTAGTCAAAGCCAATAAGATAACTAAAGAAGACGCTTACCTCAAAGCCATCGATAAATCTAAATTTCTTTAATCCCACCCACAGATCCTAATTCTTGACAATAAACCTTCGTTCAACGGACGGAATTTTAATCCCCTCCGCTGAAAATCGTCTGGCGATGCCTTCAAGCATATCACATTTCAATGCTCCGGCCACAAGGCTGTTGTCGCACCAGATGCTTATGGTCAGCTCAACACCGGAACCATCCAAATGAGTCACCGCACAGCCATCAATTTTCTTGGATTTCGGGTTCCTGCCTGCTATTTCAAGAAGAATAGAGCGTGCCAGGTCAAGATTTGAATCAAGACTGATGACCACCGGAACGGAACAAATGGACCTGGCATCATCACGGGTCAAGTTGATGGTCGTTTGACTGGCCATCAAGCTATTAGGGATAACCACCCGGCGATTATCATCGGTCTTGATGATCGTATATCCCAGGCTCAGGCTTTCGATCTCTCCGGTTTCAAGACCTGTCGGAGCAGTCACCTGAAGGCGATCACCGACATTAAAGGGCCGGTACATCAGCAAAGAAATACCCGCAATAAGATTCCCCAACGTATTTTGAGCGGCCAAACCTGCGACCACAGATAAGACCCCGACACTCGCCAGACCTGCATTACCAATATTAGATAGGGCTGGTATGACGCGCGCGTACATGAAGAAGGCGACAATATAGACAACAATCCGCGCTAATTGGGCGATGAACTTGACCCGGGTGCGGTCAATGTGAACGCGCGATCCACGGGCAAGGACACGGTCAACCGCCACCCTCATCATGCGATTTAAGCCGATGGCACAGACTAAAAAGAAAATGCCATAAACGATCATGCCCTCAATAGTGGCAGGATTAACGATATTGATACTCTTAAAATGGAAACCCATTACCTTATCCTTATCATTCTGAGCGATGACGAAATATCTTACGTTAATATACCATAAACAAATAAAAAGGACAGCCCATAACTAAAGACTGCCCTTTTTATTTACCCCCCATCAGGGACACACGCGATGGCGCGCAGACATAAAGCATACCTTTCGGCCTCCTTTTACAAACGCAAACGGTTACCTTTTTGCCTGCCTGGACCATCTGTTTTCAGATAATCGGCAATCACGGTGCTGATTTCACCCGGATTGACACCAAGGCCTTTAGCCGTATCAATCAGTTCTCGACACGTTTCATACTCCTGGGCCATCAGCGCCTCTTTAAAATACAAAAGGGCCGTCAACCTCAATAACTCCACGCCCAAAGCCTGATCTTCACTGAGCAAAGCATTATTCTCCATTATTCTCACCCCCTTTCGACAATAAAAAACCACCGGTCTTTATAGGGTCGGTGGCTTTTGAATTCACTGCTAAAAATTATTTACTTAACGATTCAAAACACACCCTCCCCGGCTAGCTTTCTCCAAGCTGCGGAAAGCATAAGACAAGGTACGTAATGTTTTAGAATCATAAGTATTTTCATGATGTTTAAAGCTTACCATATTCTATCGACGATGTCAATAATTCAAATGTTCAAGTCGGAACGCTTTGAGTACGAATTAGAGAAAAATGGGTAAGAAGATTCAATATTTTCGTAGGGGCCGACCTTGTGTCGGCGCGATCTTAGACTTTCCAGCAAGTCGACAATTTGGATTTTCATCATCCATAGCCCACTGCAAAGGATTATTCAAAATATACTCTTGTATCCGCAATAAGTCCTTTTCATTGCGGATCACATGATCATAAAATGACCTTTGCCAAAGGGTCTGATCAAACTTATACCATCCTTTTTGATTCACTCCATGAATATATTCATTAATACTGTTCGATTTGAAGGCTTGGATCACACGACTTAAGCTAATACCCTCTTTCAATATGATTATCCCGTGAATGTGATTGGGCATGACAACGAATGAGTCAAGCATAACCTGATTAAATTTCCTGGGTATATCTGTCCACAACGAGGCAACCATTTGTCCAACACAATTTAAAGACATGGCACCTTTAATGATTTCTCCCAAGAAACATTCCCGATGGCGTGTACAAATAGTTACAAAGTAATACCCCACATTTGAATAATCATATGTTGAAAGGCTCGGACTTTTGCGAGAAAGAAATAGGGCATCTTTATTCATACTCGTTTTTCCTGCTATGTTTTTCAATATTAATTCCTACCATTGACGGGCCGACACAAGGTCGGCCCCTACAAAAAATATAAGTTAATTTATGACGAAACCTCGAAGGCCTTATCTTATCCTCATAGTTTTTTCCAGCGATAATTAAGATTGGTCGCCCTTTCTTGGTAGAACCTCTTGAGTGATGTAGCCGTGATGTTTATCATACCCTTTTAACTCTAATAGCGATGTTACTTGCCTTCCTTTTTTGCCCTTGTTGGTCTTTTGAATAAACACCAGAAGATTGATGGCTTCTGCGATGGCTTGAGGTACAGCAGGTACACCTGCTTCCATAACCAATTGCTCTAATCTTAACAAGCTGCTTTCTGCCGAATTAGCGTGAATAGTGCTCACCCCTCCGGGGTGTCCAGTGTTCCAGGCCTTTATTAAGGAATGCGCTTCCTTGCCTCGCACTTCCCCTATGATAATCCGATCGGGCCTCATACGCATCGAATCAAAAATCAAATCGTTCATGGATTTTGTCGGTGATGAACGCATCGTGACCGAATCTTTGACCCTACATTTGAGTTCCTGAGTATCTTCGAGGATAAGCACCCGGTCTTGCGGATGCGTTTTGGCGATGCAATCTAGTATCGCGTTACAGAAGGTCGTCTTCCCTGATTGGGTCCCTCCGATGACCAGGATGGACTTCCTTTGGGACACGGAATCTTGGATTATGTTCATTTGCTGCTGTGTGATGATGTCATCATTAAGGTAGTCTGTTAAAGGGATGACTTGTCCTGCTCTTTTTCTGATGGCAAAGGCAGGATAAGCGACCACTGGTGGAACAAACGCCTGAAAACGAAATAATTTAAACTCTTCGTTAAAATCCACCCATAATTCGCCCGCAAAACTGGGATTCTTAGGCGTGACAATTTCATCGGACACACTGGCCACAGTGTTGATCAAGTTTTTAGCTGCCGTCGATGTCATGCGCCCATATTCACGCTTTCCCTGAAATCCATCTACCCACAAAACTCCATCAGGATTCAGCAGGACTTCATAGATCGAATCGTCAGCAAGTGCCGTTAACACTAGCGCGCCTAAATCCTCTTTTAATTTATTTTGTGTACGAAAGTGCTCCCTCAACATCGTCGATATTCTCCAACAGCATGTCTTTAAGAACAAAAACTTTAAATTTATAGCCTGGGTCAATGAGGACCGTGGGCTGCACATCCATGTTCTTCTGGAGAGTCTGTCCGCTCACATCGGCTAGTTTTTGACCAACACTCGCGGCGATCGTTTCCCTCGGGTCTATGTTTTGTTCGGCCTTTTGGTTTAAGATGTCGTAGCCTGCACCCATTAAACTTAATAAAACAGCATTGCCGTAAATCCTCAGATAATGGTTATCAACCTTATCATGAAATCCCGTGTAGCCGGCGATATCAACACCCTGCATTCTGTCTAAGTCAATGCTTTTGCCATCAGGAAATATGATCCTGTTCCAGACCACCTGGACGCGCTGTTGACCAAAGCTCAGGCTGCTGTTGTATTCGCCCACCAGTTTTGCGCCTTGGGGTATCAAAAGGTAATTACCTGTGACCGAATCATACACGTTCTCGGTGACTTGGGCATTGACGCTGCCGGGGAGGTCCGAATTAATACCGGTAATCAAGGCCGCAGCGATATAGCTCCCTGCTTTAACTTCATAGGGAGAACGGGGTTTTGTTTTGGCATTTTCCAAATAATCATCATCCACATCACTCTTTTTCAAGAAGGCCTGTTTTCCGTACTGGTCATTTAAGTTGGCCCCCAGCTGGTCTACCAGTGCTGGGAGCGCTGGGATCTTGGCCCCGGTCACGGATTTAACCATGTCGATGATTTCGTTTAATCCGCCGCTGAGATCATCTTTACTGTTTTTTTTCTCTTGAGATACGGCTTTGGTACCAGGAGGCCCTGGCACCTCTACACTCAAGGAAGATTTCATGGCCTCCAATTCAAGCTTTTTTTCTTCAATTCTGTTTTTGTCGTCGATCTTCTTGATCTCCAATTCGGTGGAATACTCATCTTCAATTTCCTGCTTTTTCAAATCAACTTCCTGGCTGGAAATGACCTGAGTTTCAATTTCTTGGACTGTTGGCTTATGCAAAGAAGGCCCATTATTTATTTTGATGTTTCTGAATCTTTCGTCATTAAACCAACCTGCTTCCACGGCCTTGGGAGATATATCGATGGACTGACGGGGCTTGACTTGCGCTATCCTGACTTTTTGATTCACCTGGGTTTTGTACATAAAAACACCCATAACCAGTATAAGAACAATGATTCCCATGAAAAACGGCATACGATTCGTTTGTACGATCTTAGAAGGCAACTGATTGAACATAAATTAACCTAATATCAATATTTATATTGCTATTACATCAATATCGTGCGTAAAAAAATTTCAAATATTGAATCGATCACAAACTAAAGATCTTTATAAACCTTACCCCTGGTGCCTATTTTTACAATTAGCACGATAATTTCCTTTTCATAGACTTCATATAAGACCCCGTAGTCACCGATGCGATAACGGTATACCCATTCTGACGGCTTCGTTTTCATCCGCTTAATATTGGGTCCGTAAAAGGGGTCTTTTTCCAACGCTACAAAACATGCCTCGAGTCTCCGGGCCATATCTGAATGGCAAGAGCGATAGAATTTACTTGCCTTGAGAAAGAGTTCTATCTTGAATTTAGCCACACTTTACGGATCTCCAGGTCACCGTCTTTCTACTCTTAAATTCTTTCCGCGTCGCTTGAATATCTGCCATATCTTGCGCAGACAATATCTCATCGACTCGTTCTTTGATCGTTTCCCTAATAAAAGCTGACATCGATTTATACTCCTGAGCGCTCACTTCTTTAATACGGCTATAAAGCTCCTGAGGGATCCGTATTAATACTTCTTTTGACATCGTGATAGCCATAGGCGTCACCTCCTATTAAAAGTATATCACTCTGCCATATATTTACAGGCACAAACAAAAACAGTCAAACGCCTGCGCCAATGTTCTAGTCGACGGTGGGGACCCTGGTCAATCTAATCGTTTGCCTGTATTTATCCGTCCCCAATATAAGAACGCCATGATCAAAAATCGTATCAATGACATAATAAGGTTTAAAATAGCGGTAATTGACGACCTCCGTCTGTCCTTTCTGGTCGATGGTCATAAAAACCGGCAGTTGGGAGTGGTCTACATGGGGTGACATCCTGATAAATACCTTAAACCCATCTTCGAACACACTGGTCGGATACCAACTAAGGCTTCGATCTCCCTTGATGCGGTAATCGTAGCGAATATGCTCAATATCTATTTTCGGCTCTAGGCTGGCATTATTCTCTGTTTTATCTGGAGGCAATCCAATGTTAATGGCATCCGCTTTATCTTGAGGATAATAAAAACCGATGCGCGCCATATAATCACCCTTATCCACGGATTGAATGGTGATATCATAGTCACGCTTGTCGGTGATGATGGACAAGCTGGTTTGGAGACCGCCCATAAATGGTTTGATCAGGACAACCGGTGTGTAGTTGGTAGCATCTCCAATATAATTTGGCAGAATGTTCCAGCGGGTCGTGTCTCCCGCTGCGGCACTCATTATTTTTTCACCCTCCTGCAAAATTATTTTGCTATACATCATCCTCTTAGCGGTCAAATTAACTTGAGCAAGTCCATAGGGGAACAGAATTGTCCCATCCGGCCTTGTAATGACATCCGCCTGACCGTTATTAATGTAATTGTCTGTCTGTTTTTCAATCTCCATTTTATTTGTCAATACCTGCATTTTCTTGGATGCGGAAAGGCTGATATCCTCGAACCCAGCGTCATCCTCTCCTTCAGATTTCATGTGTTCCTGGGAATCATTCATGGGTATTTGAATCAAAGGTTGATCGTTGTTTGTCTCATTCTTACCTGGAGCGCTGGCGCAGCCAGTTAAAAATAAACTTATGAGTAGTAGCACCATTTTTAATTTTTTCATCTCAAACTCCTGACCCATGCAGTTTAAATTGCCCCTTCCATTGGGCAGACACAAGGTCCGCCCCTACGCACAATTCGTAGGGGCCGAGTTTGTCTCGACCCGTTCCCAATTACATCAATCTCGCCCAAGACAACGATGTGACATACAAACCAAATGGATTTAACGGATTTTCTCTATATTGGTCCTCATTTGTGTGCGGAATTTGGATCACCGACACCAAGGCTTTGTAATGGGCTTCGCCCAGAACTTGATTATCATAATTGCGCTCTATTTCCCTCCATTCCACGGAATAAGTATTCTTAGCTTCTTTCAAGAAAACCAGGAATTCGAGATGACGCGTACCCTTATTCTGGACGTAGTCAAAAGGGTTATTGTCCTTGTAAAAAGCATCCAGGAAATTACTTTGAACGGATTTGATGGACTCTTGATAGACCAAGCCCAAATCCTTTCTTAAAGCTTCCGGGTCCGAGATGACGGAGCGGGCCATCTCAATGTACTGATACACAAAAGCCTTGATGATCCGTTCGTCATTTAATGGCAATTCTTTAGCTTCACTCGTTGCCAAAGCCCTGCCCAGATTGTCAACTTCAACAATATAAGGAATGATATGCGACTTTTTGATCGTGAAAATATTACTAGTGATGCTGATGACTAACGCCAGTCCCAACCCAAATGCCATGCGCTGCCAATTTTGCTTTGACGCGTTGATATTATGGGTTATCTCGTCGAATTCTTTTCTGGCTTTGATATAGGGATCAGTGACTTTTGAGTTCATATCGAATAATCCATGCTATCTTCAGGGACTTCCTTTTCTTCCTTTGGAGGATCTTCCGCTGGTTTTGGGAGTTTACTCATGATATTCTTGGCAATTTTACCACCTCTGGTGTCATCCACTTTTCTGTCCCATGCCTCTTGCTTTATTTCTTTATTAGCTTCTCCTAAAGTTTTGACAGTTTCCCATCCTGAATTCAAGAGATTGTCCTTTTTACCCTGACTTTCCAGGCTTGTCTTGGCTAGCTGACCGGCTACGCTGACAGCTTTGCTTATGCCTTCTACTCCGGCGCTTAGACCTACTGCCGCCGCTGGTATTTTCGCTATTCCTTTGACGACAGCATTCACTGATGCCGCTGAATCAAAGCCCATTGACAATCGTCCTGTCAGAAAGGACACTGCCTGATCAGGTATTTTGATACAAAGCTTGTAATAGATGAAGGTAGACAGACACACGGCTATGTCATAATCAATAATTTGTCCAATACTTGCGTTCTTTATGACCTGCGACCAGGATTGCGCCAAGCCAGCTCCTATCCCCACCAAAATGTATATAAAGATCATTTTGATCCCAATATGAAAGAAGGTATGCACATAACGTTCCGCGTAATCCCTCGTCCATTGCAGTCCAGAAAAGGCTAATAAGAAAAGTCCTCCCGCTAAAATGATCTGGCTGCCTATTTGGACTAAAATCAGCTCCAAGCCTATAACGGCAAAGCAGTACAAAACAACAGCTGCGGCAAAAAGCGAAATGAAAACTAATGGCAAATTTCTAAATAAATTATTATAGACATTATTGGCTAACATGCTTTTCGATATAGTAAATCCGATATGGAGCATATTAGCAGGGGTGATGTCGACGACATTGCCGCCACCAGCTTTAGCACCCAAATAATTTCCAATTTGCAAAATTGCATTAAAAATGCAAGGATAAATGCGATAATAATTTGTTATAAAAAGATAAAAAATATCGAGATAAATAAGCCACTTGATAAGATCTAAATGCGCCTCTGCCATGTCCACATTCTTTCTCAACAAATGTGTAAGACCAAGTAAGCCAAGGGACATAAGAGCGAGATTGCTGAACAATTCCTTACCAATATCAATACTTCCAGCTTGAATATTGACAATACTGCCTGTGTACTGATTGATTAATTGATTGATGATATCAGCGGTCATTGAGCGTAGTTCCCCGATCCGAAGATACTGCTTCCGTCATCCTCGCCATTAAAAATTTGCTTCATTTTATCGTCTTCATCTTTTTCATCCTCCAGTTGTTTGGTCACCATGGCTGATTGGATAGAAATTTGTTCACTTAACAATTCCTGAGTCGACTGATTTTGCGCTATATTTTGGGCAGCTATCTCATTAGATGTTTGTATCGCCTGAGTTTGACCAACGGCTTGATTATTCTTATCCATCAACGAATTAACCAAACTTGTCTCCTGCTGGTAGGATTGCCTTAATTGCTTGACCCTGGTGACCGCATTTTGGACGATATTCATCGTGCTTTGGTCTAGCAATTCCTGGCTGTCAGTCAGCGTTCCATTTGTCGGTACAATATTTTGTTGCTGGATAGTAGACAACAAACTCAAAGTTTGATCAGACAGGGCTGTTCCTTGGTTTGTCATCTGCGTCAACTCATTCCTCAAATCATCACTATCACCAAGGCTGTTCTGATAATTGGCGACAGATTTGAGTTCTTCCACCTGATTATTTATCATGGATATCTGATTTTCCAAACTCTGCAGCTGGCGCAAATTCTCGGTGATCAGTTCAATATTATTTAAAAGCTGGGTATGTTCCGTGGCGACGTCTTGGGCCCTGGCGGCCGAGGATGAAAAGACTAAACCCAATGTTATCCCTATAAGAATTCGCATATTTGACTTTTTCAGAGATTGCTTCGCCCTTCGGGCTCGCAATGACGGATCGTTAACCATTCCTGGGCCTGTGCCGGTAATCCTTTGACTTCAAGCCATTTGGAAACCCAATCATGGCCATAACTTTTCTTCAACGCCTTGACCATTTGCCTTTCCTGTTGCGTTGTTCCTGCCCCATAAAAGGCAAGCTCCAATTTTTTTAATCCCAAATCGATTAATCGATGCCCCACATCACGGGCAGTCACGTAATAATGTTTCTTACGGATGGCGGTACTGATGATTTCGATTTGGCAGTCATTGAGGCCAAAAGCCTGGTAAAAGGCCTTATTGTCAACTTCTCTCGCTGCTGGATTTGGTAAGAAAACCTTCGTCATACAGCTTTCATTGATAAAATTCACGTAAGGAGAATTGACGATGTCCGAGAGGCTCTGGGTGGCTAAAAGTACACAGGCATTACTTTTCCTGATGGTCCTTAAGAATTCTATCCAGTAGGTCATAAATGTCTCATGCAACATGATCAACCAGCCTTCATCAATGATGATAAAGGTCGGACTTCCATCCAGGGAGCATTGGATCTTATGGAATAGATAAAGCAATACCGGCGTGCTTAACCTGTTATCCAGTCCCATCAAATTTGAGATTTCAAATGTCTGAAATTTACTCTTTTTAAAACCGTCTTCTTGGGCATCTAATAGAGAAGACATATACCCTTCCTTGATTTGAACAAAAGGCTTAAGGGCCTCTTTGATCTCATCATTCTGAAGATTTAAATAAAAATCTGAGAGTGTTTTAGTTTGAGATTTACTGGTATCCCTGACAGCAATTTCAATGGCCGCACGGATGGCGGGATTCATGACCACACCTTGTAGGGCCACAATCCGTTCAATCCAGCCGCAAGCCCATTTTTGCTCAGTCAAGCTTGCTAAATGACTTAAAGGACAAAACGAAAGTTCATCGTTATCCCCCAAAATATCGTAGAATTCGCCTCCGAGCGCATGGGTCAAGACATATTGGCTGTGACCCTTGTCGAAAATGTAGACCCGGGCCCCCTCATAGCGCAATGCTGAATTAGCAATGTGTGACAATAAAACTGATTTGCCGGCGCCCGTGGGCCCAAGGATTAAAGTGTGCCCTACGTCCCCCACATGGACATTAAACCTGAACGGCGTTGTCCCTTGGGTGGCCGCATAAAACAGGGGTGGTGAATTCTTAGGGTAAAAAGGACAAGGATTATGCAAGGCCCCTGACCAGACATCCGTCAAAGGCAGCATGTTCGCCAAATTTTGAGTATTGATAAATGGTTTACGGATATTCTTTAAGGTCTCACCCGGTAAACTGCCCAAATAAGCTTCTATGGAATTCATCTTCTCTATAATGGAGGGAAACCAATTATTGTTGAGCAAATCCCTGATATACTCCATCTTCCTTTTGCATTCAGTCTTATTCTTATCAAAAATGGCCACGACCATGGTGGCATAACCATAATTCACTTGGGCCAATTCAATGGCTTCCT
>CAZKUL010000012.1:0-30172 GCA_964555945.1 uncultured Planctomycetales bacterium | reverse complement strand
GACCCTCCCCACAAGGGGGAGGGAATAACGTACTTATAACGGCTTAAGGATTACCATTTTTTATATAGGATTTGTGGTGAATTATTAAAGTGTACCATATAATTTCCCATTGACAAGTGCGAATGAAGAAAAAGTCCAAAATAACCCTCAATTAATGGGGATATAATATAACGACTATATGAATTCCTCCTCCTCGATGGGGGAGGCTAGGTGGGGGTGAAATAGGGCAATTGGCCTATTGTTCCCCCTAACTAACCCTCCCCACAAGGGGGAGGGAATCTTAGGTTTACACCGATGGACCTTGTGTCCACCCCTACATAAAATACATAAATATATGGCAATAATAACGATACATGCCGTATTCTTGACAAGATGGTGAACATCGTATATCCTTAAAAGTGGAACAGGTGGAACAATAGGAATATATGGAACAGTCTGGGAGATGAACATGATGACACAGAAAGAAAAAACAGGGTTGCTGACCACGGGTGAAATAGCTAAATATTGTCATGTCACTCATAGGGGGGTGCTTAAATGGGTGACTTCAGGAAAATTAAAAGGCTATCGTACGCCAGGCAAGCACAGCCGGGTGAGTGTTGAGGATTTTATAGAGTTTCTTAAGGCCTACAATATGCCTATCCCTAAGGAATTGCATCCGGCTTCCCTATTAACGAGGGTCCTTATAGTGGATGATGATCGCGGCATTGTCTATTCCTTACGGCGTTTATTGATGATGGAGAATAAATATAATATGGAAACGGCTTTTGACGGGTTTGAAGCGGGGCGAAAATTCGCGGCTTTTCAGCCTCATTTGATCATCCTGGATATCCATATGCCTGCTTTGAATGGCTTTCAGGTGTATGCCAATATCCGTAATGATCCGGCCAACAAGAACGTGAAGGTCCTGATTATTTCAGGCGTCACTGACCCTAAGGAAATTCAAAAGATCATGGATTTAAGGGCGGATGGCTTTTTACAAAAGCCTTTTAGTAATGAAAACTTAAAGGAAAAGATGAAATTAATAATGGGGTAAATTGATGGACGTTAAATTTTCCATTCGCTTTTTTACGGGGGTACTGATCATCACCGCCATTTTGCTTCTGGTCATTGGCATCCATGATTATCGCACCAAGCAGATCATCCAGGACGATGAGATCATGACTTTTATTGCCGTATTTATTTTACTGCTCTTGTCATGGCTCGCTGTGTTAGGCATTGGCAGGGGTTCCCAGCAAGCACTCAATGAACTCCAAAAGACCCACGATGATTTGAAAACGGTACAGTCCCAGTTATTGCAATCAGAAAAATTCTCCGCCATCGGCCAGCTGGCGGCCGGTATCGCCCATGAAATCAACAACCCCATTGGTTTTATCAATTGTAATTTGCAGACCCTGGAGAAATATTTCGTCCATTACCGGCAATTGTTGGGGATCCTCAATAAATTAGAAAAGGCCTTAAACGACAAAGACCAGGAACGCGCCTCCCAAATCATTTCTTCCTGGGAAAAAATCCACCGTGAAACGAATTTTAAATTTATGGAGGGTGATATCGGCAATTTGATCAGGGAATCCATGGAGGGAATTGAAAGTATGCGCAAAATTGTCGCCGACTTGAGCGCGTTTGCCAGTCCAGACAAGGGCAGGGAAGATGCTGTCGACCTCAAAGCCCTGATGGAAAGCATGGTGAACATCGCCTGGAATGAGATCAAATATAAAGCCCAACTGCGCAGGGATTATGGGGCTGTCCCGTCAGTTGTTTGCAATCCCCAAAAAATCGGCCATGTATTGGTCAATTTATTGACCAACGCGGCGCATGCGATTTCAGAGAAAGGAACCATTTCCGTTAAAACCTATACACAAGACCAATTTGTCTGTGTGGATATCAGCGACACAGGCTGCGGCATACCTCCCGAACATACAACCCGGATCTTTGATCCCTTTTTTACGACCCGGCCCGTGGGGCGGGGGGTGGGTCTGGGTTTAAGTGTCAGTTACGATATTATCAAAAGACATGGGGGCAATATTACATTCAGTTCCCAAGTTGATCGTGGCACCACCTTTACCGTCATGCTGCCTATGGACTACACGCATGAAGACTGAGAATTTCCCCTCCCCTTGCGGGAGGGGTTAGGGGAGGGGAAATTTACGCGGAGGATATATGAAAGAAATCCATGTCTTATTTTTAGACGATGAACCCAAGGTGTTAAATGCGATTACCCGCATGTTTGCCGATGAGCCCTATGGTGTCGCTGTGGCCGCGTGCGCTGGCGAGGCCATGAGAATCATCAATCGACAGAACATCAAGGTCGTTTTGAGCGATCAGCGGATGCCTGATATTTCCGGGATTTTGTTCTTAAACCAGGTCAGGGAACAATACCCTGATATTGTCCGTATCTTATTTACAGCACATGCCGATCTCGGCTCTGCCGAGCAGGCCATCAATATCAGTGAAGTCTATCGTTTCATCCATAAGCCCTGGCAGACACAAGAATTGCTTTCAGCAGTCAAGGGGGCCATGTCTCATTATGACCTTTTGGTAGAGAACCGGAGGCTATTTGAGGAGACAAGGTCCAAAAATGAAGAACTTCAGGTGGCCAATGGCAAGCTGAAGGTCCTTTGTGATATTCAAAAAGAGTTCTCATCGACGATTTCTCATGAATTAAGGACGCCACTGGCTTCCATTAAAGCAGCCATCGATATTGTGATGAGCGGCTCCGCCGGAGTCGTGACCTTAGAGCAAAATGATTTCTTAGGCAGAGCCAAAAGTAATGTGGACAGGCTGAGCCGCCTGATCAACGATATTCTTGACCTGGCCCAATTAGAATCGGGGAAAAAGGCCTTAAAGCTCGTCCCAGGAGACATCAATAAGACCATTGAAGTGGTGGCCCAGACACAGGAAGCTGTGGCCATGGCCCAAGGCTTGTCATTGAAGGTATTGCTCGATGGTCAAGCGCCTGTGTTGAATTATGATGCGGACAAGATAACCCAGGTGTTGAATAATTTGATTTCTAATGCCATCAAGTTTACGCAAGCCGGAAGCATTACCATTTCCACCGTGAGGAAGGCCCAAGAAATCCAGGTACGCGTTGAGGATACGGGGTCCGGGATCAAGCAAGAAGATATGGTCAAACTCTTCGAGAAATTCCAGCAATTAGGTGACTCCCATCAACGTTGCGCTGGAACAGGACTGGGGCTGGCTATTTGTAAGGAAATCATCCGTCAGCATGGCGGCCAAATTAAAGTTGAGTCAACCTCTGGCCAGGGGAGCTGTTTTTATTTTATTCTACCCATCAACACTCAAACAGAAGGTGTAAGGAACGAGAGGATGAGAGGGAGGGAATAAATATATGGATACCGCTCAAAGAATACTTATAATAGATGATGAAGATGATTTGACCCGGATGATCGGGTTTCAATTGACCTCCAAAGGCTTTGAGGTCCAAACCGCTGCGGATGGTATCCAAGGCCTGCAGAAAGTCCATGAGTTCCGCCCGGACTTGATTATCCTGGACATGAACATGCCCCGGATGGGGGGTATTGAATTCTACAGCAAGATCTGTGGCCCCAACGGCAGGCCCATGTTTCCCGTCCTGGTCTTGACCGCCCGCGCCAATATCCAGGGACTTTTCAAGGACATGGAAATTGACGGCTTTATGACCAAACCCTTTGAAATAGACCACTTGATTGCCCAGGCGGAATTGATCATCAAAAATAAAGCCAGGGCTTCCTCAAATGGGGCCCCTAGCCTTCTGGACCGTCCGCGCAAGGTCTGTCTTGTGGAGAATGACCAGGGGCCTTTTGATGAGATCTCCCGCCTTTTTTTCAATGCCGATTATACTGTCATCCCTGCCAGAAGCGGAGGGATGGGTATCGAGAAAATGATGAAGGATGGGCCTGATGTGGCGCTGGTCAATTTGGGCTTAAGAGATATTCCCGGCGATGTGCTTATTTATAGGCTGAGCCAGATGGCCCAGACCATGCAAGTCAAATTTATTTTATATACGTCCCACGATGCGAAGCATGAGGAAAAAGTGATGGAGAGGATCAGTATCAAGACAGGCATCTGGACATTTGTTGAATATAATCATTTAGGAGAACTGTTGGACCACGTTAACCAGCTTTTTTAGAACTATGTATCCCATTCCCTCCCCCTTGTGGGGAGGGTTAGGGAGGGGGGGATATGTCAAAAATCCTAGTCGTCGACGATGACAAAGACATGGTCTTTATGGTCAAGACCGTCTTGGAGAAAAACGGTTTTGAAGTGATCACGGCCACCAACGGTCATCAGGCGTTAAAGGAAATCAAAGCCAGCGTCCCTGATCTGATGATTGCGGATTTGACCATGCCTGAGATGGATGGATGGCGTTTGAGCATGAAGGTCCGTGAGGATGAACAGTGTAAGAATCTTCCAATTATCGTCCTCAGCGGCCTGCTGGCCGCAGAAGAAAGCCGTCCCCAGCAGGGTGATCCCTATGATTTACTGATGGCCAAGCCGTTTGATATGATAAAGCTGGTCGAAAGAGTCAAAGAACTTCTGGCCAAGAAAAACAAATGAGGGCGCTGTCCACGAGCGCTGTCCACATGTCCACGTGTCAAATTGGCAATAAAATATACAGATGGTATACTTAAATCTTAAGCAGACAAGTAGATGAAAATAGGCCTCATACACTCAAAACAAAGCCATGTTAAAACAGCTGCAAAAAATAATTGCTTTAATTATTGTGGTGACTTTTACAAGCACTTCCATAAAATCTCCGGCCTATGCCCAAACAGCGCCCGGCGGTGCAGAGGACTTTAGCGTCAATAAGCTTCCTGTGCCTGGGACGATGTTGGGGGAGTCTGTGCCATTTGCGCCCTTGGCCTTAAAAGGCCTGGTCATTAATCCTCATAAACCTTTAGAGTTTCAATTCATCGTTGATACCGGCAAAGGTCCCCAAGATGCTAGCTCCGTCAAGACCCAGGCCAATCAGCTGGTCAAATATTTTTTGGCAGGCCTGACCATCCCTGAAGGTGATTTATGGGTCAATTTAAGCCCTTATGAGAAAAACAGGATGGTCCCCGCAGCATTAGGCCAAACAGACCTGGGCCGTGATCTTCTGGCCCAAGACTATATCCTCAAGCAATTGACCGCTTCTCTTATTTATCCGGAGAGAGATTTGGGCAGGAAGTTTTGGAGCAAGGTCTATGCCAAAGCTCAAACGCAATTCGGGACCACCAACGTCCCTGTTAACACCTTTAATAAAGTGTGGATCCTTCCTGACCAAGCCCAGGTTTTTGAAAATGGCGCCGCCGCCTATGTGACCAAATCCACTTTAAAGGTCATGCTGGATGAAGACTATTTGGCCCTACAGAAACATGTTCCCTCCCCCTCTATGGGGAGGGTCAGGGAGGGGGGAATAGCTTCTCAAATTATCCGTCAAATCGTCCTTCCCGAGATAACCAAAGAAGTTAACACGGGCAAAAACTTTGCCCCGCTACGCCAAATCTATCAAGCCCTCATCTTAGCCAAATGGTATAAGGAAACCATCCAAAACAGCCTCTTAGATATCCTATACACCAATAAAAATAAAGTGACGGGCGTCAATCTCAACGATCCTGAAGTCAAAGAACTGATTTACGCCCGATACCTTCAAGCCTACAAGAAGGGCGCCTTTAACTACATAAAGGAAGATCCCACACCTGGCGGGCAAATCGTGCCGAGGAAGTATTTTTCGGGTGGGGCAGTGATGGCTTTCCGTCTGGATGAGGGTGGGAGGCCAGCAGGCGTTCTAAGCGATGGAAGAGATATCGCAATGAATGTAGATTTAGAACCAATAGATGCAGCGATGAGGACAAAATCAGAGAAAGTAAAAGCTTTTACTAATTGGGTGAAGAAGAATTATCGAAACGACGTAATCATTGAAGACACATCTCATCAATTAATCCGGAAATTTCTCGAAGAGGAGGGAGAACAGATTAGTACTGGGTCCGTTCCTCCAGCCTTGAAGGAATTAGGAATGAAAACCAAGGACATGGTAAGAGTGGCAAATCAAGCTAAACGTGCGACCAAAAAGATAGATATGAGGGATAAAAGGCGGTTTAGTACATGGGTAAAGAGGAGGTACAAAGAGAGCGTCATCCATAGCACGCAGGCCAAATTAGCCACGGAATTTAATGATGAAATGGAACGTACTCGTCAGAACATACGGATCACTGAGAGGGCCGTTGGTGAAGTTTTGAAAGAGTTGGGAAAGGAGACTTACAATCAAGGCCGGGCAATAGTGAGGGAGAAAGGCGCAGACGACGAGGCGACGGCACAAGGGGGGGAAGGGAAAAAGGATGCGGCGATGCAGATTGAAGTGAAGAAAGGAGAGAATTTTAGTGAATGGGTGAGAGTGAACCATCCAGAGGAGATCATTGAAGAAGCATATGCTAAATTAATTCGGGAATATTATGAAAAAACGGGCACACAAATTAGTGCAGTGACCGCTGCTGATATCGTGATTAAATTAGGAAAGAAAACTAAAGGCACGGTTAGAATGGCGAATCGAGTTAAAAAGGGGGTGAAGGAAGAAAGGGAGGGTAAAACGCGTTTTCGTGAATGGGTAAAGAAGTACCCAGGGAAGGTCATTAATAGGACTCTGAGCCAATTAGTCATGGGATTCAACGATGCAACGAACATATGGATCAATGAGTCGACTGTTAGTGAATATTTGAATGAGTTTGGATTGGATATTTATAAGCGACCTCGACGTCACGCCAAAGCCGCAGTAGTGTTTCCGCCCGGCGGTATCGACCTCAACCAAATCGCCATCAAACGCACCGGACACGTCATCAAGGTCCAATTTGATCCGGCCCAGCTTAACGCATTGGAACAAGGTGGTTTTGAAGGCTTCACGCCAGTCATCACTGGCATGATGCATATTTCTAGTCCGTTTCAATTACTGGGTGTAAATATAGCTCAACCAACAGTGGCATACTTGAGTTAAATCTATATAAATCCTATGTCTAGTAATCCGCGTACTCCAATTGTTTTCATTCTGTTGGTGAGTTTGATGGCCTCATCTGTACAGATGCCTGCTTTTGCCCAAATGGCGAGTTTTTCATCCACCGATTCGCTATCGAAGGAACAGAGAATATTGCCTCCACCAGGGGTCATGGTGCCTTTAAGCCCTGCTTATACACCCGCGTATTTAAAGGGGATAATGATTGATCCCAAAGAACCTCTTAAATTTGATTTTATCGTTTACAAAGGTGATCATTTTGTCCGTCATCCTGAGCGCAGCGAAGGATCTCTAACGGAACAACAATTAAAGAAAAAAGAATACACAAAATTGGTCAAATATTTTTTAGCCTCGCTGGCCATTCCTGATGAGGACCAATGGGTGAATCTTTCGCCTTATGAGAACGACCGCATTATCAAGGATGACTTTGGCAAGACGGCAATGGGCCGTGATTTATTGGAAGCGGATTATTGGCTCAAAGAGATCACTTCAAGTTTAATGTATCCGGAAGGCCACTTGGGTAAATCCTTCTGGAACAAGGTCTATGCCCGCGCCTGGGAGCAATTCCATACGACCCATATTCCGGTCAACACCTTTAATAAGGTCTGGATCGTGCCGGATGAAGCGGTGATCTATGAGAAAAGTGATGAAAATAAATCAGGGTCGACCAAGCAAGGAACAGGGACAATTACAGCTTATATCATCAAGAGCCATTTAAAGGTGATGCTGGAAGAAGATTATTTGGCAATGCAAAAGCAACTCCCCCTGGCCCCCTCTTTAAAAAAAGAGGGGGCCAGGGGGAGTTCCATCAACAGTTTAGGTTCCCAGATTATGCGTGCCATCATCCTTCCCGTCCTTGAAAAAGAGGTCAACGAAGGACAAAATTTTGCCCAGTTACGTCAAATTGTCAGCGGGATGGTTTTAGCCACCTGGTATAAAAATGCCTTGAGATCCTCACTATTGGGCCGGATTTATGTGGACAAGGCCAAGGTCAAAGGCATTGATCAGGATCCTCAATTTAATAAGGCCATCTATCATGCTTATCTCCAGGCTTTTAAAGAAGGCGTCTATAACTATATCAAGGAGGACCTGGACATAATCAGCCGTCAACGCATCCCCCGCAAATATTTCTCCGGAGGGTTTGTCCGTAACGCGGCCATGACCGTCATTAAAGCGGATTCTCCCATGAGCGTTGATGAAGTCCAGGAAGCCGCAGAAGCCCTTCAAGATGCGGCAACAACAGCCCTTGAGAAAGTGGGTGTTTCACTTTTACTGCCGAAGAAAGGGACAGCAGTGCCCAACACGCAGGTCCAAGACGCGGCGATGACTGTTAAGGAATATCTTGAGTATCTAGATGGACATCCCGGAGCATCGCTTATCCCTGTTAAAGTGACATTGAAAAAAGAGTTTACTCCCCAGACCTTTGTACAGAAAACATTTTTGGTGCCTAATGCCAAGGGCCATTTTTTGCCTAAAGGGGTAATTACAAATTATGCGCGCGGCTACTACAGTCCGGAAACGGTTTTTGAGGTCTTCGGGACTAATACGGAATTAACATTAAAGAATACGGATATCGAGAGTATTGATAGGTATCAAGAAATGGATGCTCAAGTTAAAACTATGGTTGAACTTCAAAAATGGATTAGTAAAAAAGTGGGGAAGGGAACGTATGTCTATATGAGCGATGTTCCCATAAGTATTATTTTTGAACATCAACCGGCTTTCGCTGCGTTTTCTCGGATTTTGACGACACGGGGGGAAGGCTATTTGGCCAACGACCTGCGAGTCAAAGGGTTTAGCCTGACCCCGTTGGACCCGCAAAATTCAACAATGTACCTTCAGGATACTGACAACATTAATGAAGAGATCCCTGTTAAGGGGCATGAGATCTTAGGTTTTATCCTTCCGAAGTCCGACCCGGCGATGATTGATGAAATGGGAAAGGTTCCGACTGCGGCGGAACAGCGGCAATTACAAGAACTTGTGGAGGGGCAAATGGGCGTGCTGAGCGCTTCCTTTAGAAAACTCTCCCCCGTTGCCGCTAGAGGCACGTTGAGTCCGGAAGTAGTGGAAACAATTTTGTTCGGCAAAAGAGAGATATCTTATGATTTGTATCGACGCTTACATGCAGGTCGGGAACCGATGCTTCATCCTGACCGTTTTTTGTTCCCGGAGTTTTTGAATAATGCATTAGATAGAAATTTCAAAATTTATTTTGTTCCCAGCGGTGCCAGCGGCGGCTTTGAAATACACACGGCGGATGGACCTGTAAAGACTTTTGCGGTTTATGTCGACAAAGATCACGACCGCATCTATTTTCCTCTAGGTTTTTTGTTAAACGGTGTCAGTCAGGGAAGGACAGGGCTGACGCGTTCTTTTAACGCTCCCACGGATAATCAGTGGAATCATTTTAGGGGATTATTATCCACGGCCTTAAAGACCATCGCGGAAAAATATTATAATCTCGTTGTCCTGGATAAAACCGACGGCTCTTTTTACGTTTTACCGGCCCTCTCTGTGGGGCAGCCTTCTGTCAATAACGGGGCATCATGGGTTCCGACCAGTCAATTGCCTGCCACGGTCCTGAGTTCATTAGAGAACGTGCACATCCAGTTGGACAACGGCAGGACGATCACTTTTGTCGATATTATTGAACATTATTTTAAGGGTGTTCTATTAACACAAGGCATTCATCTCTATAATGAGGCAGGAAGAAAGCAGTCTCCGACGGATCCTCCACTGGCATACATCGCCCTTACTGAACAACAGGTCTTAAAATTAAGAAAACGGGGCCTTGATCTCAAGGACGGTGTTCCAGTCGTGATTGCAGGAAGATTTAATCCATGGGCTGATGCCAGGGCCATTGTAGAGGCTTCCATTTCAAGTTTTGCCACTCATTATGATTACTTGCTTGATCCCGAGGTAAGATCAGAAAATTTGGTGAAGTCTTGGTTGAATCTTTTTCTAAGATTTAATCCGAAGGATCCTATGAGGGGATCGATTCAATTTGTGGATTCTGGAATCATGACAGACAGGGATGCAAAGATAATCAATAGACTCATGGGCAAAGCGTTGCAAGAAGCTTTTCCCCGAAATACGCCATTGGCAAGCCGTGCCATGATGAGCGAAAGCCCTGGTGGTATCGATCTTAATTCAAGGAATTTAAATCTGTTGATCAGGCGTAATGGACATGGCATCGTCCTGCCAGCCAGCCAACAGGACATGGCCCAGTTAAGCCGTATCCAGGGTTTTGTGCCGGAGATCGTAGAAATTACACCCATAACACATTTATCCATTCTAAGTGAGCTTAAGGAAAAACTGCAAGGACACCTTTGAGCGCCATACATTGTCCTGCCAAGGGCTTGTCCGTTTAAGAATCCTGTGCCTGTACTCTAACCTTTTAATTTTGACAATTTTATCAAATATCAGTAAACTTAGGCGATAGCGTCAATGGATACAACCCCTCATGCATAAGGACGGTCCGCCATGAATATTTCAATTTTGGGTTTAGGTATTATCGGAAGTGCTTGGGGCCGGAACCTAATGGCCGACGGTCATGAGGTGCGCTGTTGGAACAGGACCCCGAAGAATTTCCCTAACTTTTATGCCTCGATTGATGAGGCGGTAGAGAAGGCAGACGTCATCATCATTATTGTGGCTGATCCTCCCGCCGTTGAATCCGTGATAAGCCAGATCAAATATAATCTGAAGGCCGGCCAGTTGGTGGTCCAGTCCAGCACGATTTCCGCCAAATGGACCCGTCGGTTTGCCGAGGAAGTGCAAAAAAAAGACGCCTGGTATCTGGAAGCGCCTTTTACGGGCAGCAGATTGGCCGCTGAAGCGCGCCAGACTGTATTTTATTTGGGCGGAGACCCTGACATCGTTGAGAAGGCAACGCCTATTCTCAAACCTTTATCGAGCGCTATTTTGCATATCGGCCCCATCGGTACTGCGTCCACACTCAAGCTTGCCATGAACCTTAACATCGCCGCCGTGGCGCAAGGTCTTTGCGAAAGTTTGGCCATGTGCCGCAAGGCTGGCATTCCAGATGATATTTATTTCAGTGCCTTGGCGCGCAATGCCGCGCGCTCCGGTGTTTCTGATCTCAAAGAGCCCAAATTGCGTCAGGGCGATTTCAGCCCCCAATTTTCTCTCAAGCATATGGCCAAAGACCTGCGCCTGGCCCTGGAAACCGCCCAAGAACTCTCTGTTCCTCTGGAGGCGACCCAACATCTTAAGGACATTTATGACCAGGGCACGCTCTCCGGATGGTCGGAGGATGATTTTATCGGGCTTATACGGATTTTGGATAAGAAAAGAGGTGCTTGATGACAACCATCCTGTTGCTGGTAGTTTCAAACATTTTCATGACCATCGCTTGGTATGGCCATTTAAAGTACAAGAGTTCACCGCTGTGGCTGGCCATTTTGGTCAGCTGGTCGATCGCTTTTTTTGAATATTGTTTTCAGGTCCCCGCCAACCGTTTCGGTTATGGTGAATTTACCGGCGCCCAGCTTAAGACCATCCAGGAAGTGATCACCTTAATTATTTTTGCCATCTTTTCTGTGGTTTATTTGAAAGAACCTTTAAAGTGGAACTACCTCGTCGGATTCGGTTTCATGGTCATGGCGGTCTTCTTTGTGTTTAAGAAATTTTAAACATGTTAAAATATTTCATTATGTTTATTTTTCTTCTGACAGGGTGTCAGCCTCTGATAGCCAATCGTGATTCCAGGGGTACTTGTGTTGTTTGTTTTGGCGACAGCCTGACCGCTGGATACGGTGCCACTTCAGGAAATGACTATCCATCGCTATTAAGTAAAAAGATCAGTTTACCCGTGATCAATGACGGCGTCTCAGGCAATACTACCGCAGATGCGCTGGCGCGGCTTGATGGCGACGTATTGATACACCATCCTAAATTGGTCATTGTTACACTGGGCGCTAATGATTACTTTCATGCGGTGCCTGAAGAAGAGACATTGGCCAATATGACCAAAATCATCGAGAAAATCCAAGCCCATGGTGCGATGGTTGTTTGGACCGAGGTCCGGATGAGTGTCATCGGTGATCCTTATCTTGATGATTTCTCCGCCGTGGCCCGGCGAGAACATATTTTGCTTATTCCCAATATCCTGCAAGGTATCAGTGACCATCCTCAATACAAGTCCGACCAAATCCACCCCAACGATGCAGGCTATGCCATCATGACTGACCGTATCTATGGACACATCAAAGAGCTAATCTAGTATGCAGAGGAGTGTTCAATGAACGATGTTGATGTTTTTGTGATAGGGAAGCGTTACAGTAACTGTAACTCATTTATGAAATTTACTCTCCTTTCTAGATTGTTGTTTGTTTTATTCTTGTTATTGTCCTCTGGGACTTCTTTTAGTCAGGCTTCATCTAAAATACATGTTCTTTTTGTGGGCAATAGCCTTACATCTATGAATGACCTGCCCAAGCTTGTCGCGGATTTGGCCCATTTTCGCCATTGGGACATGGATTATGATAGCTATCTTCCCGGAGGCTCCCGATTCTCTCAACATGCCAGCGACCAGCAGCTCATCCGTAAAATCAATGAAGGCAAGTGGGATTGGGTCATTCTACAAGAACAAAGTCAACTCCTGGAGTTTGAACCAGAGCAAATCCAACACGATGTATACCCCTATGCTTCAAGTCTTTGCCAATTAATTCGACGTGCCAATCCACAAGCGAACATCGCATTCTATGAGACAATGGCGGCCCAGGACGGCGATCAAATGAATGTCAACTCGTTTCCGGAACTGGGGACATATGAAGGGACGCAAGACAGAATTAATGCCAATTATACAATCATGACCCAGGACAATCAGGCCGTTTTAGTCCCTGTAGGTGCTGTCTGGAAAAGTGTCCGTTCTGATAATCCGTCGATAGGATTATACGCGGATGAAAAACATCCCAACCTGACTGGGTCCTATTTGGCAGCGTGCGTATTTTATGCCGTGATTTTTAAGGATCGTGCCGTCGGACTTTCTCATCCCGGCTCCATGGATGAAGATACGGCCAATTATTTGCAAAAGATGACCGATAAAATCCTCTACAGCTTCTAGGTCCTCCATCTGCCATAATACCCAGGTACAATTGATTCAATTTAGATCTACCCCTAAAATACAATTGTTTAGCGTTAGGAGATAGCTATCCCTTTAAGGGTGGCTCATGATCCAACAAACTAGCTCTATGGGCATACGTTTTCTTAGAAAAAGGAAAAGATGAAAAATAAAATAATGGTTATGATAGGGTTCGGATTAGCAGGCATCTCTGTTTTAAGTTTTGCTGATGATAAAAGCATTCAAAGTCAGGTCACCTACAACGATAAAGATGACAAAGGTCTTAAAGCTAAAGAGGTATCTGTCAAAAAGGTAGAATCAAGTAACCAAAACAATAAAATAGTACAAAAAGAATCAGAAGCAAAAAATGGAATGAATGACAGCAAGGCATTAAACGGTAACAATGAACAAGATGTCAAGAATGAGCAATATGACAAGAGACTCACGTTGAAATTTTAAGAAAATACCGCTCCACTCAGCTGCAGATTGCCAAATCGAGGGTCCACGGCCTCCCAAGATATAAGAAAGTATAAAATAATATAAGGAAATATATTTCTTGCTGACTCCGTTAGGTTTGATTATACTTAAATCAGGAGGAATAACATATGACTTACGAGGTTATGACAGCAGGGCAGTTGGCCGAATATCTTCAATTGGATGAACAGACCATTTACCGTAAAGCCAAACGCGGTGAAATTCCAGCCGTGCATATCGGTAAGACGTTGCGTTTTAAGAAAGATTTAATAGATAGCTGGCTCAGGCTTTCCGCATTGCAATGGACACCAAAAAAGCGGCAGAATTTATTAACTTGGGCCCGCAGTTTTTCCAAGAGCAAGGGTCTGAAGCTGCAAGATGTTCAAAAGGCAATTGACCGCAGGCGTAAACAGGTATGATTAAGGTCGTTTTGGACACGAATATTCTGATTTCAAGTATTTTTTGGTTTGGGATGCCTAAAAGAATAGTGGATTTGGCCTATCAACAAAAGATCCAGAATTTTACTTCTTTTGAGATTTTAGCAGAAATGCAGGCCGTGTTGATTGAGGATTTCGAAGTTCCACTGGACAGAGTGAAAGATATATTACGGGATATAATGAGTTATTCTCTGGTTATTAAGTCTCCAGCCATGAAAGTCAAGTCTTTAAGGGATGAGCAAGATGCTAAAATTATTTCATGCGCAGTTAAGGCCAGGGTTGATTATATTGTCACCGGCGATAAGGACTTATTGGTTTTAGGTTCCTTTAATGGTATAAAAAGTATTAATGCTAGAGATTTTATTGAGAAATTCTGATGATTTTATATATTTACTTATTTAATCCGTCCAAACTTCAGTGATTTCAGCGATGGGATCGGTGTCGACATGGGTGAAAGAGTGGGGTTTGGGCGCAAAGCGTTTAGGGGTGGGATTGTGTATTTGGGTGACGATGCTTTGGGCCAGCGACTTGCCGATGGTTTTGATGGAAGCTAAATGGTCGGCGGTGGCGGCCTTTAGGTCGCTTAGATGATGATAGCCGTGCTTGAAAAGCATGCGGGCACGGACGCGGCCCACACCTTCCAGCGCGGCCAATCCCAGTAACTCTTCTTTGATACCATACCGCACGCGCAGCCGCAGGGCTTCGAGATCAAAGGTCATCTTTTTGAAATGCAACAGTTCGGCAATCATGCCCGCAGCATAGAGCAGCCATCCGGCGGATTCTACATGCCGGTAAATGTCCCCCGGCCCCACATTAAAATCATCGCACATGGTTTCTTCTTTGTCTTCGTCAATCCAACGTGACCACAGCCACATGGTTTTAAGCGTGGCATAATACGTATACACATCCTGCAGCATGGGCAGATTGTTAGGCGTGATAATCAATTCATCCTCAATTTTGTTGGCCAGACTTTCTAATTCCTCATAATCGGCTTTGCCCACATTTAACATTTCGCTGTCAGGGCAGCAGGTGAGCATGTGCAAAAGGCCGTAGGTGGAAAATGACTTGCCTTCATGGATCTTAGTCAGCCCCTCGCGCAGCACGAGGCTCGTCATGGGGTCAATGTAAAGACGGCTGGTGATATTGCCAAAGGAGGTCGTAAAATATTTAAACCCGCTTTTGTCAATAAAGCCATTTTGATGCAGGAATTCAAAGATGTTCCCGACGATGCTGACCAGATCAATGCCCTGACGCTGGTACGACAGAAAGGTATGGTTAAGAAAATCAAACATGCTGTTGATATCATGCACGTATCCCGCGGCGATGGACGACAGGATATGGATGCGCAGGGCTGCTTCGGACCCCAGTTTGGAGGTCACCGGATCGGGTTTGGATAAAATAAAGCGTTCAAATAAGGCGTTTTGTTCGGAAAGCGATTTGGCCATAAGTACGGCTTCCCCATAATCATCGTATTGGGGACGGCCGGCACGGCCGGCGCACTGCTTATATTCGCCCACAGAAATATACACCGATCCCAAGCCGCTGGCATAACGCTTGCAATCGCGGATAATGGCCCGCCGGGCAGGAAGGTTGACACCCGCAGCCAGGGTGGGTGTTGAGCAGATGACCTTAATGATGTTTTTTTTAAAATTCTCTTCGATCAAATGGCGCTGTTTGGGGGTGAGACCCGCATGGTGGAAAGCAGAGCCGCACTTGATGATATCCGCCAGTTTCTTGCAAACTTTCGTTGCTGAATGGTCCTCGCTGATCTCATCAGCCAAGGCACTGAGTATTTTTTTCTCCTCAGGCGTAAGTAATTTCACCACCGAAGGGCATAATTCACGCGCGGCCGCCTGGGCCGAGCGCCTGGAATTGACAAAGACCAGCACCTGGCCGCTGCCGCGCAGGGTGTCCATGACGAGCTTGTTTAAGTCTTCATCCACATCCTCTTTGACCTGGCGGATGGAATCATTGTTAAACATGATCTTTTCATTAAAATAGACGCCTTCTTTAAGAGGAATTGGGCGCCAATGACTGAGGGCCAAATTAGCATCAAGCCAGCCAGCAAGTTCTTGGGCGTTGCTGATGGTGGCACTCAGGGCCAGGATTTGAATATCGGGCTTTAATTGCTTAATACGGGACGTGAGGATTTCCAATGTTGGTCCCCGGGACTCATCATCGATAAAATGGATTTCATCCAAGACAATGACTGAGAGGGAGTTGATGAGCCAACCGGCCTTGGAGCGCAGCAGGGAATCCACCTTTTCAGCCGTGGCAATTAAAATTTGGTAACGGTCAAGATACTTGCTTGGCGAATCGAGGTCGCCTGTGGCAATGCCGATCTTGATTCCGAGTGCTTCGTATTTCTTCTTAAAGTCATTGTATTTCTCGCTGGCCAGGGCCTTCAGAGGGGCGATGTATAAGGCTTTGCCGCCATCCTGAAGGATGGATTTGAGCATGCAAAGTTCAGCGATCAGCGTTTTACCGGCAGCCGTGGGCACCGCCATGACCACATTTTTTTTATCTAATACCCCTTTGCGGATGGCTTCGGCTTGGGGGGGATGGAGGGTCGTAATGCCGGAAGCCGTCAAAACATCAATGACGCCTTGGGGAAAAGCATGTTGGATCAAGAGTTCTTTCAAGTCCATGAATCACCTTTCGCACTTTTTTAAGTGATTTACCCTGCATTGCGTAATTTAGGAAGATACTTCTCTAATGCGGAAATCACCACTTGATTCAGATTCATTTTCTTCTCTTGCGCGTAAATATAGGCCAACCGGTGCAATTCAGGGCCTGTCCTGATATTAAAGGAGCCCTTAAAAGGCTTGTCCGGGACCTTATGCTTGGCTTTACAGGTTTCCAGGTAGTCATTGACACCATCTTCGAAGGCTTTCCTTAAAGAGGCCACATCATGGCCCTCATAGCTTACCAAATCCCTAACATGCTCAATTTTGCCAAAGAAGCATTTATCTTCATCACTATAATGAACGGACCCATAGTATCCTTTAAATGCCATCATATCAATCATAGTAGATTCTCCTCGTTAAGGACCTCATCAACTTGTTCTAGTTGATACGTTTTTAAAATATTTTTTGGGTACGGTTCATGCAGTGCTATTAACTGACAGTTGTCGTGAATCAATTTCCGTCGCGAACCGCTACCATGAATTTCTTCATAACCAAAAGAATTGAGTATTTTGGTCATTTCGTTCCAGGTGAAGTCTTTGGGTTTCGTTTTAAATCGAGCGATAAGTTTCTCCATCTTGCTCATTATTAAATATACCACATACAATGGGTTGTGCAACTATTTTTAGTTACTTTTAGGGATTTTCCGTAAATCATTTTCGCCTTCAAATGGTTATTTAAAGGTCGAGGTTTTTTTTAATATCTTTGAAGGGCAGGTAAAGATGAAGTGAGTCGATGGGGGAAGGTTGAAACCCAAGCTTTTCGGGAAAATAGCCAGACAAAATAGCCAGACCAGGTCTGCCTATTTACTTCGCTTCAACTGCGTACCGAATATTTTGAAAAACAAATATTGTCAAACGGTAGGGGAGTCTTTATAATTCAAACAATGTCGCACATTCCCACAGTAAATAATTTTGCCGATTACCTAACAAACCGACCAACCAACCAACCAACCAACCAACCAACCAACCAACCAACCAACCAACCAACCAACGTCTTTCGATACCTTCATTTTTATAAAACCTTTCTAATTTTCTTGATTTTTGTATTCTGTATTTTTCAGAGTATCCCTTGTCATGCCGATATTACTACCGGATTAGTGGGCTGGTGGAAATTAGATGAAGCAGCTTCCGGTACGTGTTCAGGAACAACTGCTGATTCCAGTGGTCAAGGTAATACGGGTACTTGTCAAAATAGTCCGACCTATGTGTCTGGAAAAATTGGCCCAGGGGAGTTGAGTTTTAATGGGACTAATCAATATGTCAGTATTGGAACCAGCAATTGGAATGTCACAAATGCGATTACCGTAAGTGCATGGATGTACGCTACCGCCTACCCGTCTGTTCCTAATAATGCCACAATCACATCTAAAGATTCTAACTCCTCTGGATTTGGCCCACCCAATTATGGGAGTGTATGGGATCTCTGTTTGGATAATGCTCAGGAGGGATTTTTTTATTTTTATAATGGCACTACAACATATGCTGTCTCTACTTCGGTGCTTTCATTAAACACGTGGTACCATCTTGCAGCCGTATATGATGGTAATCAGCTTTCGATTTATGTAAATGGAGTATTAGCCCAAAGTATTAGTGCCAGCGGGAACCTAGTTACTTCTACTTATAGGTCATATATTGCAGAAAGAAGGATTGACAGTGGCAATAGTGGCCAGGAATATTTTCCCGGCAATATTGACGACGTCCGCATCTACGACCGCGCTCTGTCATCTTCAGATGTGGCAGAACTTTATGCTTACACAGGGACAGCAAGTTCTTCAAAACCACCTGTGTTAACTGTTACAGGCGGGTTGACAGTAACAGGCGGATTGGCTGTTCAATAAGAACCAAATCAATGACACAAATTAGTATTTTTATTTGACTTTGATAGAGGTTCCGCAGATTTTTTATTTTCCGCAACAGAGGAGCCATACAGCGGTATTCATTCAGGCAGGGTATTTTGGGCCAAGGTAAATGGGAATCAAATTTGATAAATTCGACAAAAAGAAATAATTGACAATGGGTATGCCTTTGGCTATGCTTTTTTTAATTCGTCACAGTCCAGATGGTGAAGGCGTAAAAGTCATTTGATATTATATCCTGGATATGGTACTCCAAAATCCCATAAGGACCTACGTTAAATGCCGCGGCTGCGGGAAGCGGATCCCCCAAGGTCGATCAAAATATTGCCCCGACTGCACCGCCTTGCGCCATCGGCTTAAAAACGAACACATTCCCCCCAAAGGCAAGAAAAGCTTTTGGGCCTGTATGCGCAAGCATGGCCGCAAATGCAGCTATTCCGGCGTGTCCCTGGAAATAGATGATGACACAAGCGCGTGGTATTTGGTCTTCAGCCGCCTGGTCCCCGGTAATAAGAACTCGATGGTCCCCGCGGCGGCCCTTTTTAATGAGATGAAATCAGCCCTCACGCGAAGGCTGTTTAGGTATTATGTGCTTGCTTTATACGATCACCGGCGAAAACATTTAAAGGTCAAAAAAAGACCGATAAAGCATTGGCGGCTCGCCGCTGCCATGGATGAGACGCTATGTCCCGTCTGCGGTCAGCCGATTTTATCGAAAGGGCATAAACTCTGTGCCAGATGTTCCAGGATTGTGTATCGGATGAAACTTTTACGTTTTCCTCGTGAGACCATCAATGCTGTTTTGGCCTATTTGCACACCTATGGCTTTGTCTGTTATTACACGGGTATGCCGCTGGTTTTAGACGATCCTAAAAGCCCCTGGTATTTAGTCTTTGACCATTGGATGCCGCGTGATCCAAGGAAGATCGTCGTGACTTCAGCGCTGGTCAATGAGATGAAAGGCGACCTGACAGAAAAGGAATTCTGGTATTTCATCAGGCAGCTGGCGAATTTTTATAGGCATGGAACACCAGTGAGAAAAATAAAATTGGCCTATTGGTCCCGGCCGTATCGAGCCGTAGTAAGAAAATTTCTTGTTTCCAAGAAAGCCGCGATAATAACCTAATAAAACCCCTAGCCAATGAATAAATTTGACAATTATGATACTAAGTATTATGCTTTAGATATGTAGTACTTAGTATAATAGTTAAACATTATGTATTATTTGAAAAATAGATATTTCGCGCGTTGGGCCAGAAAGAATGGAATTCCTGATGAAGTACTTATTGAAGTTATTACTGAATTTGAGAATGGTTTATTTGAGGCAAATTTGGGTAATCATTTATACAAAAAACGAGTGGCATTAGCTGGAAAAGGCAAAAGTGGGGGAGCACGTACGATTTTATTTTATCAGCAAAGCAGAAAGCTGATCTTTTGTTTTGGGTTTGAAAAAAATAATCAAGGCAATTTGATTGATTCAGAAGTCAAGCTTCTTAAACAGTTATCAGATATGTACCAAGATACGACTGAAGAAGAACTTATCAGTGATATAAAATATGGGGATTTAATTAAAATCTTGAAGGAGGGCTAATCGATGGAAAATAGTATTAAAAATATGGTTTTAGAAACAATGGAAAGGCTTTATAAAAGAGGAAGAGTTCGTGAAATAACTATCAGGGAAGTCAGAGCCTTGGCTCTATCGGATGTAAAACCCTATGCTCCCCAAGCTATAGCCAGATTGCGTAAAAAACTTAAATTGAGTCAAGCAGCATTTGCTAGATTTATTAACACTAGTGTAATTACTGTCCAGAAATGGGAACAAGGTGCTAAGAAACCTTCTGGCCCTGCATTGAAATTATTGCATATTATCGAAGAAAAAGGATTGGCTGGTGTTCTTTAATTAGCGAAGGCGGACCACAACAGCGCGGGACTTAGATATATAACAAGTTTCATCAGATCTGTCCCCGCGCAAGGGTGTAACTGTTGAAAGTTTTATACGAGTCAGACTTGCCAAGTAACGGACTCCCGTAATCCCGCTCCATAAATTCCCCAAGAATTTCAGAAACTGGCACCGGTAGTATATATATGTTATCTTTTGTTTATGCCTAAGGATTTAAATTCAAGATATGCTATATGCCTAGGTCTTATTTTTGCCTTTTTAGTCAATACAATAGGACCTCTGGGGACAGGTTATGCCCAGATTGCGACTGTTCCATCTTCCGATTCGCCATCAAAGGAACAGGTAATATTGTCGTTCATGCCGGTGCCGGGAACCATGGTGCCTTTAAGCCCGCAGTTTTCACCAGCCTATCTAAAGGGCATCGTCATCCATCCCAAAGATCCCCTTAAATTTGACTTTATCATTTATAAAGGCGATCAGTTTATGCGTCATCCTGAGCGCAGCGAAGGATCTCTCATAGAACAACAATTAAAGAAAAATGAGTATACGAAATTAGTCAAATACTTTTTAGCCTCGCTGGCCATTCCCGATGATGATCAATGGGTGAATCTTTCGCCTTATGAGAAAGACCGTATTATCAAAGATGACTTTGGCAAGACAGAGATGGGCCGTGACCTATTGGCCCAGGATTATCTCTTGAAACAAATCACCGCTTCTTTGATTTATCCGGAAAATAATTTGGGCAAAGTATTTTGGAACAAAGTTTATGCCCAAGCCCAAAAGCAATACGGCACAACCGATATTCCGGTCAATACCTTTAACAAGGTTTGGATACTACCCGATGATGCTCTTATCTATGAAAAAAGCAATGAAAACAAATCAGGGCTCAAAAGCCAAGGAACAGGGAATATTACGGCTTATGTTTTGAAAAACCATCTACGTGTCATGCTGGAAGAAGATTATTTATCATTAGCAAAACACGAAGGCCAACCAGGGGACATGTTCAGGTCAGAATTTCAAAGAACGTGTCCCCAAGCAGGCTGCCAACCAAACCAAGAGTTGAATACGAAAGCATCCCAGGTAAACCACATTACGCCAAATGATAATACCCATGCCCTCGCATCCAAAATCATCAAACAAATCCTCCTTCCCGAACTCCAGCGTGAAGTCAATGAAGGCGCCAATTTCGCCCCCCTGCGCCAGGTCTATAGCGGCATGCTCTTGGCCACCTGGTTTAAACGTACCCTTAAACAGTCCCTATTAGGCCAGATTTACGCGAATAAGGGCAAAGTCAGGGGCGTCGACCAGGACCCAAAAACCAATGACGAGATTTACCGGAGGTATTTACAAGCCTATAAAAAGGGGGTGTTTAATTTTATTAAAGAAGATACGGACAGGCTGACTAATGAGACAGTGCCGAGGAAGTATTTTTCGGGGGGGACAGCGCATATCGATTGGGCGATGGTTCATGAAGAAAAAGTTTTAACCCTGACAGATGCCGGCCAGTTGGCAAGGGAAATATCAAACGAAGATCTTGCTCAAGTCGGACTGGGGGAATATAAGACAATGAGACCTGCTTTATTGAAGGCTAAGGATGCAGCGGTGGCGGGGGAGGTAGATGGGGCGATGGTGTCGCGCAGGGACTTGCTTGTAACGGCAGCTGTTGCTGTACCAGTCGTAACTATTGCTTCAGCTACATGGCTATGGCATTCTAAAGGAGATCCTCAAATAGGGTATGGCTTTAGGATAGATGCGTCAGTTCCAATTACATTTTTGATGGGAAAACAGGACGCATCCGCTGTCCTGGTGTATGTAAACAAAAATTCCGGGGTAACGATGCACGACATTAGAGCGTTAACAAACGCCCCCCATATGACCATTTTTCATTTTACAGGAAACCTGTCTAATGTCGATTTGCCCTATAATTTGAAAGAGCTTGAAGAAAGCAATGATTTTTATCCGCTCAAAGATGACGAAACTCTGCCCAAAGGCGTTAATGTGCTGATTCCTGAACCGGAGAATTTTAAAAGTTCTTTGAATGACGATAATCAGCAAATAAATTTACGCAAACAACGATTCATAAGAATCATAAAGATAATTGCAGATGCCGTTAAGGGACTAAGCAGTGCGGCCATGATCTCAGGCACTAAAGTCCGTTTTGGGCATCCGGCGGTGACGGGGGTGAGGGGAAAGCCAGATGGGGCGATGACAAAGAGTGATCAATTCATGAGAACTGGTCAATTGAAATATGTCGAAGCTTTAATAAAGAGATATGGAAAAGAATCTAGATATAGGATCGATGTCTTTACAAAAAATATTGACCCACAGGAGGTAGATCCGGTTACTGATTTAGGCAGAAAGGTGTTGCCTAATGATATTAATCCTAAATCTTTATCCGATGTGCCCTTAGTGACAGTTATTTTGCCTCCAAAGCCGACATTTCTAAAAAGTCTTTTACGTAATAGTGTGTCTACCCAAGTTCGTTTAGGGGCGCTGGAGGATGGGACTCCCGTAGCTCTTAAGAAATATAAGTTAAATAGTAAGCAAAAGTCAGATGAGATGCTTTTACAAGATGTCATTGGAGGTTTAATAGTTCAACGATCTGGACGTGCACGTATTTATGGTATTTTTAAAGATTGGCAAGGAGACCAGAATTTGGTCATGGCAGTGGCTCCTGGAGATTTTGTGAATGCTGCCGGAGAATTCATTACTGCAGAAACAATAAATGAATTTCAACATGTATCAGCAGATATTGAGAAATTTGGAGGATATATGGCATTAGATTTTCAGGCTTTGATAGATAAAAGGGGGCATATCCACTGTATTGATTTTTTAACTTTTACTAATATGAGAGCAGGAGGAGGGCATGTTAACTACGTGCTTTTGTTAATCACCAATGCTTCTAAAGCAGTTGGGCTAAAAGTTTTAAAAGATATTCGTCAGAAATCCCCTCGATTATTCGACGCATTAAATAAAGTGATGCCCAATTTAGAACAAATACTACGTTCTAAAAGTGAAGCCATGGTAGCTCCAGCACATGATGCGGCGATGAAGGGTGGTATTGACCTAAACCCCGTCAATCTTGCCATGACCATCAAGCGTGACGGCAACGGAATACCCATTATAAGTCAGCAAGATTTGGCTCAATTAAGCAGTAATCTTGAAGGTCTTGACCCTGTTATTCTTTCTATCAAACCCGCCAGCCAAACAGCGTTGTTTGCTGAACTTGTAGGCCATCCTTAAAACAAATTGGAATATGGTTTTGTTATTTCGTTGACGCGTGAGGGTGGTGACTCTATAATTAAAAATTAAATATGCGCGTGGTCATTCAGAGGGTCAAAGAGGCCCAAGTCAGGGTTGGAGGGCAGGTCATTGGTCAAATTGCTCAGGGGCTTTTGATTTTTTTAGGCGTGGCCCATGATGACAGCCAGGCTTCAGCCGATTATCTGGTAAAGAAAGTTACGGAATTACGCATTTTTGAGGATGCTCAAGGTAAGATGAATGTATCTGCCTTGGATGTAGGGGCGCAATTTTTGGTTGTTTCCCAATTTACCTTGTATGGCCATTGCGACAAGGGCCGTAGACCTTCCTTCGATGAAGCTGCTGAGCCGGTCAAAGGTGAGGAATTATATAACTATTTTGTGACACAATTAAAGGTATCCGGGATGAAGGTTGAAACAGGAAAATTCAGGGCTATGATGGAAGTATCTCTGATCAACGATGGTCCAGTAACCTTTGTGATCGAGTGTAAACCTTGCGACGAGTCGAAGAAATAGGGCCTTTTGACTGGTAATTCGAGGATGATCATTGATTCTCACGCGCATGTGGATCAGCTGGAAGATATCGCCGCTGCCATGATACGCGCGGATGAGGCTGGTGTCAGCGATATCATTGCGGTGAGTGTTGATCTGGACTCGATGAAAAAAATTTTGAGTCTAGTCGGTCAGTTTGAGAAGCCTAAGATTCACCCGGCTTTAGGCGTCCACCCGGGAATGGTCAAGCTGGATACTCAGCCGGCGGCCTTGGAATTTATCCGCGCGCATGGGCCCCAAGCCCGCGCTATCGGCGAGACGGGGCTCGATTATTGGTATAAATGGGTGCGTAAGGATTTGGAGGAGCGTCAGAAGCAAAAGAATTCTTTTGGTTTTCATTTAAGTTTGGCCCGGGATTTTGATCTGCCCATTATCATTCATAGCCGGGGGGCATGGCGTGATTGTTTAGCCATGACGCTTGAGTCAGGAGTCAAACGGGCATTGTTTCATTGGTACAGCGGACCATTGGATATCCTGGACCAAATGCTAGAGGCTGGTTTTTACGTTTCCACCTCACCGAGTGTTGCTTATAGTCCCGAATCGCGCCAAGCGATGGCGCATGCGCCCTTGGAGAAGATTCTAATTGAAACAGATTCGCCTGTCAGTTATAAAGATGGGGAAAATACTTTTAGGGCTGAGCCCAAGGATGTCCTAAGGACCTGGAAGGCGTTGGCGGCATTAAAGGATATAAACGAACAAGAAGTGTTAGAAGTGGTCAATGCAAACGCGAGGGCGTTTTTTAGGATTTAATTTGAATACATAAGGTGGTTCGCAATGAAAAATAAAATCATTTGGATACTGAGTATTTTTTGTGTTGTCCTATTGGGGCTGTGGTTATGGTCGCAACGTCCGGGCTTGCGGGTGGAGGCTGTTCTTCCGTCTCAACCTTTGGTTTATGTCCGTTTGGACCATGTGGAAGAGCATATTAATCAAGTCATCCATTCGGAATTTGGGAAGAATGTAGCCGCCATTAATTTCCCGGATGTGTTGAACCGGAATAATTTTTCATTAAAAGACACCAAAGATTTCCAGCATTGGCAAAGGGATCTGGGCCGGATCTGGCAAAATCCCTTGATAAGACGATTGCTCAACAAAGAAGCGGCTGTGGCTATTTATCGCCAGGGAGATTCCTATCAAGTCTTTGTGGTCGTCCGTCTGACATTGTCCACCAGGATAGCTGAACTTTTAAGCCAGCTTTCTCATCAGTGGAGCGGCGGCGCCATCTCCCGGCGGCAAAAATATCATGGACGGGTCGTCAATCATATCTCATTTAGCAGGCCTGGCCTGGGTTTGGGTTATGTGCGTATCAGGGACCTGCTCATTCTTGCCCCAGAGTCGTTGGGACACCTGGATGAGATCGTGGATGTTTATCAGCATCGAAGTGTGCCTCTATCAGCGGACAGCTCCTATAATTTTGTACGTCAGAACGGGTATCCTTTCTCAGATGGATTGTTGTTCGTCAACTTTAACCTTATTTCTGATTTTTGGCGGGGAGAAATGGATTCGAGGCTGACTTCGCTCGGCTACCAAACGGCGGCCTTTCCGGTTTACGGGTTGTCCTATATGCCTGGGGTTGTCAGTAAATTCAAGCTGATCGTCGGATTAGATCAAAAATATATGACTTCCGGGATCCGTAAGACTTTTGCCTGCCCAGCCCTGGCCAACGATACGTTGAAACTTGTTCCCGTCAATGCCATTCTCTATAGCTGGGGAGGTTGTTATGATTTTGCGCAAGCCTGGAGCACCGCCAAACAAAGGCTGGCCGAACGCCCGGAATTGGCAGAGAGCATCGAAACATTCAAGCACCGGTTGGAGAGGCATTTTCATATGAATATGAGGACGGACGTTTTGCCTATTCTAGGTCATGAGATTGGCGGTTATTTGACGGACATTGACATGGAAGGTTCCTATCCTTTTCCCCGCCTTCTTGTTTTTATGAAGATCCAGGACCGTGCCAAGGCCGAAAGCCTGCTGGATAAGTTTACCGAACATCCCGTAACGACACTTTACAGGGAACAATACAATCATGTGGACATCCATTATATCACGCTGCCGCTGGGTGCCCATACGGACCCGGGCTATGGTTTTTTAGGGGATTATCTCTTGGTTGCCTCCAGTCGTCAGCTCCTGAAACAATCGATTGACGCTTATAATGATTCCTTCCATTCCATTGTTTCCGATGACGCCGTAGAACAATTCAGTTTGGACAAGGGCGGGAAGTTCCATTACGTGACCCTGTTGAAAACTGCTGAATTGTCCCGGCGGGCACAGGATTTTCTGGGATGGATCGATAAGTATTTGTCCGGCCGGATTTCCATGGCCGCCGTCTCCAAACAGGATGGCGACAACAAAAAGCAGGAATTAGATGAGGTCATTGCGGATAAGAGCGCGGAATTGGTTTTAGCCCAAAAAAAATTACATCAACTCAAGATCAGCTCCTTATCATTACTTCCCCTGGAGGACCCTGAAACAGTTAACGGAGCGATCCAGAATTTGAGCCGGGAGACGGACGCCCTGCGCGATGATATTGCCAAGTATAAAGAGGACAAGGAAGACATTTCGCGGCTGATGGATAATTACGCGTCGGGCGCTCAAAGCGATAAATTGACCATGTATAATATGGACAATGTCTTGTCTCCCGTTTTAAAGGGTTTAGAGTCTATCAATGCCCAGGCGGTCACCGTCCGTTTTGGTGATAAAGTCTTAGAGACAGAATTTTTGGTTAAATAAAGAGATATTGTTTAGCATGTCATTCCGGCGAAAGCCGGAATCTTTGACATTTTCAATAAAGATCCCGGCTTTCGCCGGGATGACAAGTTCCCTAAACATCTACAATAAATAAAGGGGTCAGTGCCGTGTCCAGGCGATGGTATTTTCTTCTGTTGTTGATGGTTTGTTTAACCCAGAGCGGTTGTGATCTTTTGGCCCTGCCCGGAGAAATCATCGGCGGTATGTTTGGCTTGGCCGGTCAGGCTTTGGGGGTGGCCTCAACCTTGCCCATGCCGCCACCGTGGATGTTTTTCTAATCATGTACAAAATCGTTCATAAACAAGTTATTGCCCAGGACGTCAAGAAGATTGACATCTCAGCACCGGCCATTGCCGCCCGCGCCTTGCCCGGGCAATTTGTGATGGTGACACCTGTCGCGGGCGAGCGCAATATCCCGATGACCATTATTGATAGTGATGAACGCCGCAGTGTAATCTCTCTGTTGGTCCACGAAGTTGGGGCCGCCACCCGGAAATTGGGTGATATATCCATTGGAGAGAGCATTTATCAGATGGTGGGGCCTTTGGGGCGTGGGGCCCAGATCGACAAGTATGGTTTGGTCATTTGTGTGGCCACGGGTGTGGGGGCCGCGCAAATCCTGCCCATTTGTCGCGGATTAAAGAAGAAAGGCAATAAAGTCATTGGCATTATCGGGGCCAAGTCCAAAAAAGTGCTCATGTTGGAGTCCCACATGCGGGTTGTCTGTGATGAAATATATATCACCACTAACGACGGCAGTTATGAACGCAAAGGCCTGGCTACCGGACTTCTCAAAGAATTGTTAAATAAATATACCGTACAACGTGTCTATGCGATCGGCTCGGTGGAGATGATGCAGGCCGCGGCCGAAATGACCAGGGAAAAGAATACTCCTTTAAGGGTGACATTAAATCCTTATATGGTCAATGGTCTGGGCACGTGCGGGTCCTGCCGGGTCAAAATAGACGGACAATACCGGTTGGCCTGTGTCGATGGCCCGGAATTCGACGGACATTTGGTCGATTATCAAGACTTATCACAACGGATGCAGGCAATGGAGCCTTACTCATGGGAAAACCAAGTCCCGCCAGTCAGCCCAAAGAGTCCAGGATTTGCAATTTTCGGGAAGTCTTTTTGGGGCTCAACAAAAAAATAGCCCAGGATGAAGCCCGTCGTTGTCCACAATGCGCCACAGCCACGTGTCTGCCTGCCTGTCCGCTGGGGATCGATATTCCCGGGTTTATCCGTTTATTGCGGGAGGGAGACACGGTCTTGGCCCTGCAACGCATCAAAAAGGAGAACCCCTTTCCTGATATTTGCGGCCGTATTTGCCCGGCACCCTGCGAAGAAGCCTGCGTCTTTCATGCCGAGGGAGCGCCGATTGCCATCCGCGAACTCGAGCGTTTTGCCGCGGATTTTGGTCACACCAAACCGGAGAAGGCCTCATTTTTGGCTCGAGACAAAAAAGTGGCCATTATTGGTTCAGGTCCGGCCGGTATGAGTGCCGCGTATTTTTTAGCCAAGATGAATTTAAGCGTGACGATATTTGAAGCCGGCCATCAACCCGGCGGGTTCTTACGCTACGCCATCCCTGAATTTCGCCTGCCGCAGAAGGTCCTTGATGAGCAGTTTTCTCAATTGCAATTAATGGGCGTCGAGATCCAAACGGACGCCGTCTTTGGGCGGACGTTGATGATCGACGAGCTTTTCATGCGCGGGTTTTCAGCGGTCTTACTGGCGACAGGTGCCAGTTTGCCGCGCTTTAATGATTTACCAGGCAGCGGGCTTGCCGGAGTTTATTATGATGTGGAATTTTTGCAGAGAGTACAAGCAGTCACTAAAGAAAATCCTTTACCCGCGGCCAGGCAGCAAAGCATACCTGCGGCCAAAACAGTCATTATAGGTTCCGGGCCGGCCGCTTTTGACGCCGCGCGGGTCTGTTTGCGCCTGGGGAGTGATACCCAGATTATCTTCGAGGGTTTTGAGGAACAGGCAGGTGTCCCAGCCGACATTTTAAAAGAATCACGGGAAGAAGGGCTCGAGCTTCACGCGTGGCAGCCGCTGGAGATCATGGGGGATGAGAATGGATTTGTGAAGGGTGTGAAGTGCCGTAAATTGGATATTATAGAGGGAGTCCAAGGTTTAAGCCTTGGACCTTCTATGGACGCCCCCATCCTCTTGGAGGCCCAGACAGTGATCATGGCCCATGGTCTTCGTCCCAATGATTTTTTAAAACAATCGTTACCTCAGTTAAAATGGGATGAGGATGGTTCCCTATGGGCCGACGCTCAAAGCGGCATGACCAGTATGGAAAAAATCTTTGCCTGCGGCAACGTGGTCACATCCGAAGGTTCCGTCGTGGAAGCCATAGCCAGCGGCAAAGCCGCAGCGCAGAAAATAATTCAATATTTAGCGTAACTATTCCTCCCCCTTGATGGGGGAGGTATGGTGGGGGTGAGGGTCATCAAAACAATAAAAGATATAATCGCCCAAAAAGCGAAACAGGAACGTATAACGATGCTGACTGCCTATGATTACCCTATGGCCACTTTCTTAGATGAGGCGGGCATCGATATCATTTTAGTCGGAGATTCCCTGGCCAACGTTGTTTTGGGCCTGGAGTCTACGACCCAAGTGGGTATGAAGGAAATGCTCCATCATACCAAGGCCGTGGTACGGGCGGTCAAGAATGCCGTGGTTGTGGGGGACATGCCTTTTGAGTCGTATCAGTTAAATCCCCGGGCTGCGGTGGATAATGCCCGGCAATTTATTGAGGAAGGCTGTCAGGCGGTCAAAGTGGAATGGTTTGAGGACTGTCCATCGGTGGCCGCAGCTATTAGCAGTGCCGGCATTGCGGTCATGGGGCATGTGGGATTGACGCCGCAAACGGCGCATCAATTGGGCGGTATGAAGGTGCAAGGCCAGGATGCAGCATCGGCTAAAGCGATCATCCAAAACGCCAAGAGGCTGCAGGAGGCGGGTTGTTTTAGTGTCGTCTTAGAGTGCATTCCACGCGAAGTGGCAGAGATCATAACCCGTCAACTCAAGGTCCCTACGATTGGCATTGGTGCTGGCCCCAATTGCGATGGTCAAGTCTTAGTCATCAATGACCTCTTGGGTCTTTTTAGCCGCTACCAGCCCAAATTCAGCAAGAAATATGCGGATCTGGGGCCGCAGATCCTGCAGGCC
>CAZKUL010000011.1:0-30797 GCA_964555945.1 uncultured Planctomycetales bacterium | reverse complement strand
GCTTAAAATCAGCATCCGCACCGCCGATACGCATCGCAGCCGCCTCATCCATAAACTAGGTCTTAAAACGACCGCTGCCCTTGTCAAATACGCCTTGGCCAAAGGATTAGTCTAAATTGCTGCGTGTTACTACGTATGCTTTTAAGTAGTTCACCGCATTTAATTTCTTTCTTCTGAATTTTATACTATCCTTATGTCTACCATTTTGATTGTTGAAGACCACAAAGATTTTCGCCAGGCAGTCCGGAATTACTTGGAGTTGAGCCATATCAAAGCGGAATTGTTAGAGGCCTCTTCCGGAGAAGAGGCTGTTTTAATCGCTAAACGGCATAAGCCGGAGATTATCTTGATGGATTTTTGGCTCAGGGGCATCAATGGGGTGGAAGCTGCCACTCAAATCAAGGCCAGCGTGCCGGAGTGTTCGATTATTTTGTTAACGATGTTTGATCTTAAGGACGTAGCGCCACTCGTTAATAAGGAAACGATTAAGGAATTTATCAGCAAGAGCGATTTATTTGAAAAGCTTGTCCCTAGTATCAATAAGATCCTAAACACAACTGTGAAAAAAAATTGAATTGATTCGCGTTAAAGTTTGAGCCATACTGACGTTAATTAAGGGAGAGACATGAAGATTCTGGCATTAGGGATTAACCATAAAACATCACCCATCGCATCGCGTGAAAAGTTCTTCCTGGCCCCCGTGGAACGGGAACTTCTACTGGCATCATTCAAGAATGACGCCTCGATTGCCGCTGCCATTATTCTCTCCACCTGCAATCGCTGTGAAATCTATGCGACGGTGGTAGAGGACTATGACCCTTCTGAAGCCATCCAGAAATTATTCTCCATTAAACATCTCAAACAGACAGCTGATCTTAAAAAATTGTTCTATATCTTTGAAGGCCAAGAAGCCGTCGCACATCTGTTACGCGTGGCTTGCGGACTTGATTCCCTCATTTTAGGGGAAAAGCAAATCTTAGGACAGATTAAGGAAGCAATCGCACTTTCGCGCCAGAACCAGATGATGGATCGGACATTCAATATTTTGACCAACCTGGCCCTGGAGACAGCCAAAAAAGCCCGACGGGAGACTCAGATCGACTTTGGCGGGTCATCGGTGAGCTGGGCCTCGGTGATGATGGCCCAGAATATTTTAGGTTCATTACAGGATAAAAATATATTGATCCTGGGTTCAGGCAAAATGGGCAGGTTAGCTGTGGAACAGCTGAATAATAAAGGGGTCAAAAATATTTTTATCATGAACCGCACCATGGAAAAGGCAGAGGAATTAGCCGCACACAGCGGCGGCATAGCGGTTCCGTTTTGGGACATGGCAGAGGTCCTTCCTCAAGTGGACGTTTGCATATGCTCGTCAGCTTGTCCACATTATCTGATTGATACGGAACTGGTTGAAAAGACCATGATGCGCAGGGGCGGCCAAAAAATGCTTTATATCGATATTTCGATGCCTCGCAATATAGATCCAATGGTGGGGAACGTGGCCAACGTCCGTTTAGTGACAGTGGATGACCTGGACCGTGTCGTCCAGGACAATATTCAAAGACGTTTATCCGCGGCCCAAGAGGTTGAAGCAATCGTTTCAAATAAGGTCAAAGAATTTTATGAAATCACAGAAAAAAATCGTTTAATGACCGTCATGGCAACGTTTCGGGCGCAATGACAGTAAATCAAGGAGAGAAAAATGAAAACTATCATGTTCTTTATTTTAACGGGTTTTATCTGTTGGGCACTGCCGGTCCATGCTGATTTAGCCCAAATCAAGGCCTATAAGGAAACATATCCTGATGCCAAACCCAAGTGCATTGAATGCCATGTGGATAAAATGCCTAAGAAGGACGATGGCATGCACGAGAACAACGATTATGGTAAGAATGTTGTTAAAGCTGCCAAAGCAGCCGGTCTCGATAAACCAACCGCGGACACATATAAGACTGTCGGCCCCATTCCTAACGCAAATTAGGCAATGATTCCCTCCCCATAAGGAGAGGCAACAAACTACCAGTGGAGAGCTTATGAAAGCATGCAGAGATCTTATTACCGGTCAGATGAAAGCAAACATATTTTTTCTGGCGATGGCGGTTGGATTATTTTGGGTAGGGGGTGTTTCAGTATCCCAAGCGGACCAGAATAAGGTCAATGAGCTTCTCAAAAAAGCTAAATACGTAGGTATGGATACCTGTGAGATGTGTCATGACAAAGAGGTCAAGGAATATAAGTTGTCGACCCACGCCCGCATTCATATTAAGGACGACACCACAGGCGCTGAGGATTGTGAGATCTGCCATGGACCGGGAAGCATCCATGCGGACGCCTCCGGCGGCAAGAACAATATCATCAATCCCAAGAGAGACCCCGAGATTTGTTTCACTTGTCATACGGATAAAAGGATGCAATTCCGTCTTCCTTATCATCATCCCGTATTAGAGGGAAAAATGAGCTGTTCTGATTGTCACGATCCGCATGGGATAGATGTAAAGCCCTGGACAGCGACTTCGGAGAATGCGGTCAATGAGGTTTGTTTTAAGTGCCATAGCGACAAACGAGGGCCCTTTATATGGGAACATGATGCGCTTAAAGAGGGATGTACCTCCTGCCATCAAGTCCACGGTTCTGTGAATGATAAGATGCTGATTTCACGTGATTATACGCTGTGCTTACGATGCCATGCCACTGTCTTGTACCCGACAGTCGGAGGGGTGAACCATGGGTCAAGTTTATGGTTACAAGCAGGGGCGTGCTGGAGTGCTGGTTGCCATCAAGCCGTCCATGGGTCCAATTTTAATAATCACCTAAGGTATTAATTAGAGAGGATTAAGATATGAAAAGCCTTCGCTTGTTGCTCTCAATAGCTCTGGCAGGTACGCTGACAGCACCGGGGACCCTGGTCTTGGCGCAGGACACAGACGCATCACCCTTTAGCATTTCGCTGGTCCCCGTTCAGTATGCGCACGTGAAAGGGAATGTGGGCAAATTCGAGGAACTCAACTGGATGCCCAACGGAAATAATTCCGGGGTCAGTGACATATCTTTTATTAAAGATATTAACAAGAATGTTTCTGTGGATGTTGGAGGAAGTTATTTTCCTGACAGCGAAACAGGAAAAGCCCATTTAATACTCAAAGATGCGGACTTGGCCTTTTTGAAAATTGATTACAATGCCTTCAGGAAATATTATGACGGTTCTGGAGGCCTTTGGCCTTATGGTAGCGGTTCTACCCGTTTACCAGCCGTAGACCAAGGAGCCCAGCCCAACACTAGCCAAGATTTACAAATGGACGTTAGTTTTTTTAAATTAGAGACTGGCCTGGGTCCCATGGATGATCCTTTTATAGATTTTCTCTACGAGCATAATTCCAAGGATGGGGCCAAATCTTTAGAACAATGGGAAAGTGTTTATCCAGGGACGGGTGCTTCTTCTTCGGGGCAGAAAAAGATAGGGCCTGCCTGGGAATCGGTCAATGATTATACGGATACCATCACTTTATCAGTGAAGAAAGTCATTGCGGGTGTTACTGTTAAAGCCAACCAGTCCGCCGAAATTGATTACAACCATAACGTTACCTATATGCAATATCTCAATGACCATACTATTGCATCACCCAATCAGCTCAATACCCAAAATGAATCACCCGATGCCAAGTTGTTTGGTTCTGGGATACGGTTTGAAAAATGGATGTTCAATGATAATACTTTTGCAGGACTAGGTTATCATTATAATCATACAAGTGCCACGGATCTAATGCAAAACCAGGAGTTTAACAGTGTCACGGGAGCCTTGATGGGTTCAGGCTCAAGTCAAACAGGCTGGTCTTATGCCCACGCCATCGAAGATGAGCATGTGTGGACAGGCAATTTTAATACAAATTTGAGGCCTGATTTGGAATTTATTACAGATGCCAAGTATGAGCACATGGGATCGCAGGGTAACTCCTACTTACTGGAGGATTCTACCAATTATGCGGTTCTTCAGTCAGTGGATACCCAGGTCATGGATAATCAACAGGACAATGTGGGAGAACATATGGCTCTGCGTTATGCAGGGATTCCTCATACGGCCCTGTATGCTGAGACTGATCTGGAACAGCAACGCGGTAAAACGTATGAGTCCTATTTCAGCACTCATTCGCCCACATCTGATTTCTTGATCAATAGGCTTGATAGGATCCAAACCAATTCTTGGACGCTCGGAGGAAGGGTCATTCCCAACAGGTTCTTCACTTTTACCAATGAAGTCAAGCAAACGTGGAAAAATAACAATTATGACACGCTGAAGGCCTGGAATCCCAGCAATCAAATTTTCTTGGATGCTTTGAAAGAAAACAGCATCGAAGATTCATCTACATTGACCTGGAAACCATACCGTTGGCTTCAGAATTCGTTGAAGTACCAATTTTATAATACGGACTACATGCCTCGCCAGGCGGCCGAGGGCAGTGCGGTGGCCCAATATAATTTTTCTAAGAACAAAATGCTCACCTCGCAATTTACCTATGACATCACCATTGAGCCCATCGACCCGTTGATGATGGTCTTGTCCTATTCGCATGTGGAGAATTATGTGCGTATTGTGGGGGCCTCTTCAGCAGGTACGCCAGCGACCTATATTCCTGATTTCAATTCAGGGGACAATAGCTTTATGTTCGCGGTAAATTACACACCAATTGAGAATTTGACATGGACCAACAGTGCTTGCTACACTGTCTCGGATAATTATGTTGATTTCAATACGGGTGTGCCGTTAGGCTCAAATTTTAAGATGTTAAATTTCACCACCAGCCTTGAATACACCTATCATAAATGGTTGAAGGTAGGCCCCATGTATGAGTATGCCACCTATAAGGATGATCCTTTAACGGGGGTAGGCAATTACTCAGCCAATATTTTTGAGCTGAATTTAAAGTTTGATTGGTAAGGACAATGGAGAAGAAGCCCAAACAAGGCAAGCAGCGATTTTCGGACAATTTTTACAACAGCATCACCTATTTCGGGGTGGTGCTGTCTGTTTTTATTTTAGCCTGTGAGCTTTTTCTATTTGCCATTGACTTCTTTTCCCGCAATTCGAGCGTTTATCTGGGTCTTTTGACTTATATTGTTTTGCCGCCCTTCCTAATCATTGGTCTTATCCTGATCCCCCTGGGCGCCTGGTGGCAACATCAGAGAGTGCTTCACGGCGAGAAACAGACCCATCCCAAGCCTATTGTGATCGACCTTTCCTTATCAACCCACCAGAATGCCATAGTCATTTTTATGGTTGGCACGGTGGTGCTCTTGATCATGACAGCCATTGGTTCCTACAAAGCTTATAACTATACAGAATCAACCCAATTCTGCGGGGTCACCTGCCATGGCATCATGAAGCCTGAATACACCGCCCATAATCAATCCCCCCATGAGCGGATCAAATGTGTGGATTGTCACGTCGGGTCCGGGGCCAATTGGTATGTGCATTACAAGGTGGCAGGGACAAAAATGTTAGTCAAAACTCTGGATGGCAGCTACGATCGTCCTATTCTTGCTCCTTTGGAAACCTTACGACCGGCCAAGGAGACCTGCGAACAATGTCATTGGCCGGGAAAATCTTTTAGCGCCATCCAATTGAATAAAGTTTATTACGCGGATGACCCGACCCAGACACCGCCCTGGACTATCAATATGCTGATGCGCGTGGGCGGAGGACCATTTGGCGGGGCAGGGATCCATGCGCACATGTATTTCAGTAACGCCATTTATTATGTGGCGGACGATGCCAAACGCCAGAAGATCACCTGGGTCAAGACCATTGGCAAGGATGGCAAAGCCGTCATTTATATGACGGATGATTCACCCTACAAGAAAATTGATCCTCCGGCGGAGAAGATCAGAAGAATGGATTGCATTGATTGCCATAACCGCGCCACCCACCGCTTTGAAGCGCCGGATGTCTTGATGAACCAGGCCATGGCCCGCGGGGAGATCAGCCCTGCCATTCCTATGATCAAAGGAAAAGGGGTTGAGGTGTTGGGCAAGACCTACAACTCTTCGCCTGAGGCCATCGCTAAGATACGTTCAAGCCTTATGGATTATTATAGTAAAAAGCAGGCAGCCTATTATAAGGGACATCAGGAGAAGATTGAGCAGGCCGTTGGCAATATCATCTTGATGTATGAGCAGAATTTTTTCCCTGAGATGAAATCCCGGTGGGACGTTTATCCGGATAATATCGGCCATATGATTTCTTTAGGTTGCTTCCGTTGCCATGACAATGAGCATAAGACCAAGACGGGTGCTGTCATTTCCCGTAATTGTAAACTCTGCCACACCATCACTGAAGAGGGAAGTGGTACTACCATCCAAAAGAATATTGACGGCTTGGAATTCCAGCATCCTTGGGACGGCGATGATTCCTGGAAGACCCAAAATTGTGCAGATTGCCATACGGGAGGGTAATTAATAGAGGACACCGCCCCATGTAAGTACTACCACGTATATTCATACGTACTTTAGGGACTACTCTTTTGGTCCTAGGTATATTATACTTAAAGTGGTAATATTAATTCGTTTGACAAATAAAATCATGAGTAAAATTCTTAAATTATCGGTGGCGGTTCTAGTAGCAACATCTTTGGGCGTGGCTACGGTCCTTTGTTGCTGCACGGCTGCGAGCGTTTTAACGCATTTTCAAAAATCCCCTGCCTGTGGTCATTGCAGCCAAGAGCAAAATTCGAGTAACCCATCGTCCAATCCCACGGCTGTTTGCCCAAATCAATTATCGAACGCTGAATTGCTTCAAGCGCCGGCCATTTCAGTAAAGACTACTGCCAAGTTTTTCTTTCCAACATCTTTTTTTCTTGATAAATCCAGAAGAATAGTAGTCCCTCGTCCCTCGACGATTTATCCTCCCGGAGGGCCGCCTCCCCGGAGTTTTACCCCGCTGTATCTTAGAACCTTCAACCTGCGTATTTAATTCCTTTTAACACGGGATATTGTCATCCTGAGGCTGATGTTTAGCCGAAGGATCTTAATGTTCCTTAAGATTCTTCGTTGCACTCAGAATGACAATTATTTATACGTACAGATAATCCGTTAACAAAGGATGGGGTAATACAATGAAAACCAAAAATATTATTCAAATTCTTATTATCGCAGTTTTAGCTTGTAGCACGGCCATATTTATCAGGCAGCCTCCTATTACTAAAGAGACCAAGGTTAGTTCCAAACATCATGACCTCTATTATTGCCCCATGCACCCGCAAATCATTTATGACCATCCAGGACGCTGCCCCATTTGCGGGATGGACTTAGTCAAGAGGATTAAAGCAGCTCCCCAACAAGAATCCGCTGTCGCCGGTTATACGCCCATTGCGCTCAGTGCCCAAGGTCAGCAATTGGCTGGAGTCAAGACCGACATAGTCCGTAGGGGAGAACTAGTTAAAACGCTAAGCGCGACGGGTCAATATGAGGGGCAGGTTTACGCGCGGGTCTTTGAGAATGATTTGGAGTTTATCAAGGTGGGGCAAAAGGCTGTCGTTGATCTCCTCGCCTATCATCAACACTATGAGGGCCAAGTCGGTGGCATAGATTCGAGCATCGATGAGACCACGCGGACGGTCCGTGTACGCATTAATCTGCATCAAATTAATAGACAGCAATTGAAGGACAACATGTTTGTCAATGTGACATTTCCCCTCAATTTAGGCCAGGCCCTGATTGTTCCCAGGGAAGCGGTCATGGATACGGGTGTGCGTAAAATCGTATTTGTTCAAAATGAAGGAAATAATTTTGAGCCCAGGGAAATACAAACCGGTATGGAGACAGATAATGGCATTGAGGTCAAAGCCGGTTTAAAAGAAGGGGAGCGGATTGTGGTGGGTGGGAATTTCCTTCTGGATTCTGAAAGCCGCGTGCAGTCGGGTCAGCAAGAAGAAGCGGCAACGATGGAGGCAAAAAGCCATGGATAATATCGAAAAGAAAGAAGGATGGATTGAGCGGTTGATTGGATTTTCTGCGAGGAATAAGTATTTAGTTCTGCTTTGTGTCGCTGTTTCACTTATCGCGGCCATTTGGTCAATTCAAAATATTCCTTTGGATGCCATTCCTGACCTTTCCGATTCGCAAGTCATCATTTACTCACGCTGGGACCGCAGTCCAGATATCATCGAAGATCAGGTCACCTATCCCATCATCTCAGCGTTGCTGGGCGTACCAGGGATCAAGGCCGTCCGCGGGTTCTCGGATTTCGGTTTTTCTTACGTCTATGTCATCTTCAAAGACGGCACAGATATTTATTGGGCCCGCAGCCGGGTCATGGAGTATTTAAGCAAGATCATCCCACGCCTTCCCGAAGGGGTCAAGACTGAACTTGGGCCCGATGCTACCGGCGTTGGGTGGGTGTACCAATATGTGCTTATCGATAAAACAGGCCAACATGATTTACAGCAGTTACGCAGTTATCAAGACTGGTATTTGCGTTATCATTTGCAAAGTGTGCCAGGGGTGGCAGAAGTGGCGTCCCTGGGAGGATTCGTCAAACAATACCAAATCACGGCTGACCCCCACAAATTACTCGTCTACAACATTCCCATCACTAAACTTATCGATGCGGTCAAAAATGGTAATGAAGAATCAGGTGGAGGACTATTGGACTTTGGCGGGGCCGAATACATGGTGAGGGGGCATGGCTATGTGAAAACAGTCAAGGACCTGGAAGAAAACGTGGTAAGTACGGACGCCCATGGCGCCCCCATCCTGGTTAAGGATCTGGCCCGTGTGGGCATTGGCCCAGAACTCAGGCGCGGCTTGTCTGATTTAGATGGGCAGGGCGATGTCGTCGGCGGTACGGTGGTCATGCGTTTTGGAGAAAATGCGTTGACGGTGATCAACCGGGTCAAGGCCAAGATCAAGGAAATTCAATCGTCCTTACCTTCAGGTGTTGAAATTAAAGTGACTTATGACCGTTCGGAATTGATTTTAAGGGCCATTGAAAATTTAAGACATCAGTTGACTGAGGAAATGATCATTGTCAGTTTGGTTATTCTATTCTTCTTGTGGCACTTTCCATCGGCATTCATCCCGATTATCACCATTCCCGTAGCGGTCATCCTGGCCTTTATTCCTTTGCTCGGCATGCAACTGACATCGAATATCATGTCCTTGGCCGGGATAGCCATTTCTATTGGCGTCCTGGTGGATGGGGCCATTGTGCAAATGGAAAATGTGTACAAGCATCTGGAATATTGGGAAGCCGGAGGCCGACGCGAGGATTATCGAGAGGTCTGTATCAAAGCCCTTAAAGAGGTTGGACCGGCAGTCTTTTTTTCACTGCTGGTGATTGCCGTCTCCTTTTTGCCGATCTTTACCCTGGTTGACCAGGAAGGGCGTTTATTCAAACCATTGGCCTGGTCCAAGACTTTTGCGATGTCCATCGCAGCCATCCTGGTGGTGACGCTTAATCCCGCGCTGCGGATGCTCTTGTTACGGGTAAAACCGTACAAATCAAAACTGGCCAATGCTTTATTGGTAGGGAAATATTATCCGGAAGAAAAGCATCCGGTGAGCCGTTTGCTTTTTAAGGCTTATGATCCCATTTGCCGGTTCGTATTACGCTATCCCAAATCGGTCATAGCCGCAGCCATTGTTTTAATGATGGCCACAGTTCCTATTTACCTCAAACTAGGCTCTGAATTCATGCCACCCTTATGGGAGGGCAGTATTTTGTATATGCCCATCACCATGCCTGGTATTTCCGTACCTGAGGCGAAGAAACTATTACAAACCCAGGATAGACTGATCAAAAGTTTTCCTGAAGTTAGCAGCGTTTGGGGGAAGTCCGGTCGCATGGAAAGTTCCACTGATCCCGCACCCCTCTCGATGATGGAGACAGTGGTCCTTCTAAAGCCGGAAAGCGATTGGCCCAAGATCAATCGCTGGTATGCACATCTGCCGGGATGGTTACAAAGTCCATGGAAGGCATTTTGGCCTGACCATATTTCCCATCAGGAATTAATTGATCAAATGGACCAGCTACTGAAAATCCCCGGAACCACCAATGCCTGGACCATGCCCATTAAGAACCGGATAGACATGTTGTCTACCGGTGTCAGGACCCCTATAGGCATTAAGATCTTGGGATCAGATATGAGTGAGATTGAACGCATTGGCGTTAGCGTCGAAGGCATTATTAAGGACATTCCCGGCACCAGAAGCGTGTATGCGGAGCGCACCGCCGGAGGTTATTTCCTGGATTTCGACCTCAAGCGCAATGAACTCGCCCGTTACGGCCTTTCCATCCATGACGCGCAAATGACCATCTCTTCAGCTATTGGCGGAGAAGATGTGACAGAGACGGTGGAAGGCCAGGAGCGCTATTCTGTCAATGTCCGGTATCCACCAGAATTAAGGGACAGTGTGGATAAATTAAAGCATGTTTTGATTGCCACGCCATCGGGCGCCCAAATTCCTTTGGGGCTGGTGGCTGACATTGTCATGCGCAGCGGCCCGGCCATGATCCGTAATGAAAATGGGATGCTGGCGGGCTATGTCTATGTCGATGTGGCGGGCCGTGATATAGGCGGCTATGTGGATCAAGCCAAACACCTTGTGGCAGAGAAATTGCGATTGCCTCAAGGTTACGGGCTTCTCTGGAGCGGTCAATACGAGAATATGCTCAGGGTGCGCGAGCGCCTGAAGGTAGTTTTGCCTTTGACACTGTTTATCATTGCATTCTTATTGTATATGAACACAAAGTCCATCGTACAAACAGGTATTGTGCTTTTATCAGTGCCCTTTTCATTAATTGGCGCTGTGTGGCTTCTCTGGGGGCTTGGCTATAACATGTCGATCGCCGTGTGGGTTGGCATGATAGCACTTATGGGGCTGGATGCTGAAACGGGGGTCTTGTTACTGCTGTTTATGGAATTAGCCTACAAGCAGGCCATCAAAGATAACCGGATGAATACGGATAAGGACCTCCAGGAGGCGATCATCCATGGGGCCGTACGGCGTTTACGTCCCAAAATGATGACGGTCATGGCTGCATTTGTGGGCCTTTTGCCAATCATGTGGTCAGATGGCGCCGGAGCAGATGTGATGAAACGCATTGCAGCGCCGATGGTGGGTGGATTGGTGACATCATTCTTGCTTGGCCTTTTAGTTTATCCGGCCATTTATTATATATGGAAGGCGCATTTTGAATTAAAGGGAAAACTTAAATGAGATACTCTGTTAAATAGGAGAGTGACATGACAAAAATGACTACAATAATGTTGGGATGTATTCTTTTAGGCGCGGGATTGGGCCATGCCCAGCCAGCGACCCAAGTAGAGCAATCGTTAGTGCAGTCGATAGAGGTCGGCAATAAGCATTGTCCAGTGACCGGACGGGAGATTGGCCAGATGGGGCCAGCTTTTAAGTATGAATATAAGGGCAAAATTTATAATCTGTGCTGCGGTGGTTGCCCAAGGACTTTTAATACGGAACCAGAAAAATACAGCAAAATTGCCGAGGATGAAGTTAAAAATTAGTGCGTAGAATTACGTAATTTATTGCGTACTTAAGCGGATACATTCCTGTCCCCTATTGCGTTATAATTAAATAGGGGAGTGTTTGAGCGCTTTGGGCTGTCACAAGGAAAACAAGGAGCAATGTATGCAATATACATGGCTTTATTCAGAGCACAGTTTTTACGTCTTTCGCGATATCCTCGATCAGGTAGCTGACCATGTGATGGTCACTGATAAGAATGGACTTATTGAGTACGTTAATCCCGCCTTTGAGAAAACCACCGGCTACGGCAAAGAAGAAGTTTTAGGTAAGAACCCGCGCATCCTCAAATCGGGCCAACAGTCCCCGGAATATTATCAATCCTTGTGGCAGACGATCTTGGGGGGAGAAGTCTTTTATGCTAAGACCCTCAATAAAAAGAAGAACGGCGAGTTGTACGTGGCTGAGCAGACGGTATCTCCTATTTTTAATCAATTCCAAGAGATTACTCATTTTGTCTCTATTTGGAGGGACATTACCCAAACTGTCAAATTGCAAGAACGCCTGGAATTCGAAAAAGAAAAGTTGGAAGAAATCATTAGTTTTGATGAGCAGTTGACCCGTATCCGCAGATCGGATCAATTGATTGATTTTGTCGTCACCAAGACAAAGAAAATCCTGCAAGTAGGTAAGTGCGCTGTTTTGCTGGTAGATAAAGACACCAAACAGCTTTACACCAAATCGAGGGATGGATTTGAAGAGAATGTTCCCATGCATATTAATATCCCTGGCTCTCTGGTCGCGGAAGTAGTTTTAGTAGGAAAATCTCTCATAGTTAATAATCCAGAAAATGAGCAGGAGTTTAAGGATTTAAAGCAACTGGCGTATCTGGGGCGTTCTTTTATGGTCTCCCCCATCAAACTGGAAGAGGATGTGATAGGCGTTATCATGGTGGCGGAAAAACATCACGACGCCAAGGGGATAGGCTTCTTTGACACGGTTGACCTTAAGATTCTAAAAGCGATTGCGACGGAGATGGCAGTGGCCATTGAAAATGTTTCCTTTTATAAAGAATTGCACTACTTAACGGTCACTGATCCATTGACGCACACACATAATTACCGGCATTTTGTTAACAGCCTGGAATACGAGTTTAAAAGGTTAAGCAGGTTTCAAGGAGATTTGTGTTTATTGATGATGGACATCGATGGTTTTAAAGATTTTAATGATGAGTTCGGTCATCTGGAAGGGGACGTCCTGCTTAAAGAAATCAGCGTTCTTATCCATTTGAATTTAAGGGAGGTTGACATTCTTTGCCGCTATGGCGGTGATGAATTTGTCGTTATCCTTCCGGGAGTCGATAAGCAAGGGGCATTGATTGTAGCCGAGAAAATCAGAGAAAGTATAGAGAATGCGAAATTCTTGAAACCGGTGACATTGAGTATCGGCCTATCGCAATACAAAGCCAGGATGACACGTTATGACCTGACCTTTAGAGCTGATCACGCGCTTTATCAGGCTAAAAATGATGGTAGGAATAGAGTTTGTGTTTTTTAATCTTTATCGATCCTGTAACTTTTGGCGTTGGTCCTTAATATTTTTGGAATCAAGAAGATTGGCCTTTACATCAATAAGGCGTTCCTTATTGGTACTTTTTCTGGTCGCTTTTTGCTTGTATTTTTCAGTCCTGTGTCTCATGTGATTCTCCTTTCATCTTCCCGGACTCATTATGCCGCAATATCTCCGCGACACGATCATCGTCGACTTGGTCGAAATTTTTATAAAATTGGCCCAGTGCCTTAAAGTAGGGGGGGAGGCGCAAGCAAATGACCTGGTCTGCCCCCAAAGTCAGGCGTTCCAGTGAATTCACAGAACCTATGGGTATGGCCACGATGATCTTGGCAGGTTTTTCCTGGGAGGCAGTCCAGATGGCTGCCTCCAGGGTCGCTCCGGTGGCTACCCCATCGTCAGTGATGAGGATTGTCTTTTCTTTTAAAGGAATTTTGGGATGATACCGGCGAAATAAGCTCTTGCGTTGGGCAATCGTGGCTAATTCACGTATTTTCATTCTTAGAATATATTCATCGTCAACATCCAGTGATTCAATTAAATCATCATTAAGATAAAGGTGACCTTCTTCCCCCACAGCACCAATGGCCAACTCCGGGTTACCGGGCGCGCCAATTTTCCGTGTTAAAATGATGTCGAGTCTTGTCTTGAGGGCCTGTGCCAACTGTTGGGCAATGACGACCCCGCCGCGCGGTATACCCAATACGACATCGGCATGGAGGTTCAGGCGGTTCAATGCAGCTCCAAGCTGTCTTCCGGCATCAATGCGGTCGACAAAGGAGTGGTCTGAAGTTTCGATAATATTTAATTTAGGATTTTTCATCTGACCTAAGAATATCATTTAAGTTAGAAAAACTAAATAGGAAATTATGCTTATAAGGCTAAGTAATAGTACGCATGCTCAATTATATCATATTATGTTACCGCCACTTATGTCTCTACTTAGCAAAACTACGCAGGCAGTTGCGTAATGTTGCTCATTTCTTACTTTTGATTTTCTTTATAAGATATAAATGGAACCAAGATTCTCGCTTAAAATTTAAACCCGTATTGGAGGCTAAACATATGAAAAAAATTTTTAGCGTTTTTTCTTTGGTACTGCTAAGTTTATCTGTTCAAGCGTTCTCAGTCACTATCAACGAGAAAGCTATTGTGGAGAAATGCACTCGTTTTGGCCATTGGTCGATGATAAGGTGCATTGAATTAAACAGTCAAAACGTGGCCAGTGTTCAACTGGGACCACCATCACAAGCGCCTGAACAGTTTCAATCCGTCAAGGGACTGGGCAACGCCGTCAATCCCATTGCTCCCAATAAAATTTCAGTCGAGAAGGGAAAGACAACATTCTACCAGTATTGTTTCTCTTGCCATGGCATGGATGGCCGCGGTCACGGGCCCGCGGCTGAATATGTAGAGAGGCCAATGCCTGATTTAACATCTCCTAAAGTCAACAGAGAGACAGACGGCGTTCTGTTTTGGACAATCACCAGAGGTCAGATACCCAGACCCATGCCTGCGTTTGGAGATTTTTTGAACCAAGAAGATATTTGGAACATGATAAATTATATTCGAACGCTTTCAGGCAAGGTAAAATAGAAGGGCTCCATCGGCATCACCCAAGATCATCACGCCACAAGGATGGAGTGCTTTTTGTGATTTTAGTGTATAATGCTTTATTAGTTCAATATTATTGATCTGGAGGAGAATATGAACTGTCCTGAATGTAGCCATGAGTTGCGATTTATCTCATTAAAAGGGGTTGAAATTGCGGAATGTTTTAAATGCAGAGGCAAATGGTTTGACCGCAAGGGGTTGGTATCCATCGTCAACAAAGTGGACAAAAGCTTATCTTGGCTTGATTTTGATCCCTTTGGTAAGGACACCGATAAATTAAGCGAAGCCTCCGGTGGCAAACAATGTCCAGCCTGTTTAAAGTCCATGCAATCTTTGACATATCTCGACTCAAAAGTCGTCATTGATAAATGTCCAAGCTGTAATGGAGTATGGTTGAGCCACGGTGAATTTGCCAAAATAGTCCTGTATCTTGAAAAAGTCCTGAAATCAAAGAATGCCAAGGCCTTAGTTAAACAGAGTTTTAAGGAGTTTATCAAGATATTTACCGGGTCCAAAGGTCTCATTACCGAAGTCAAGGATTTCTTGGTAGTATTGTATTTGTTGGAGTTGAGAGTCGCGGCTGAACACCCAAGCTTGGTGAGAATCGCGGAAGACGTGTATTTAGACACCCCTTTTAAGTAGACGCGGGAGATAGGCTGGAAGTTCAGTAGTTAAGGGCATAGACTGGAGAATTTATGAATTGGAGATGGTTCCCTTGGAGATATTTGGTGAGGAACATGGCCCGCCGGCGGGGTTTTTTGGATCCTATCAAGGTTCTCTCCCAAATGCAGAATTTTGTCCAGCCTTCAGAGGTGGCGGCCCCAACGGAATTATTACGTTTAGGCGTGGTGCTCCATGCCCGCGGGCTGATGAACAGCCTGGCCATTCAGCATAATCTCGACTGGGTATGGCCCTACTGGGTTGAGTGTCAATATAATCCGCGTAATAACGCATTTATCCCCCGGTCATTTTCCTTAACGCAAATCAATCTCACTCATCGCAACTGGACAGCCTTGGGGCTGCCGGGCTGCGGGAAATATCCCATTGTCGATCCGCGCGGGTTGGTGACAGCCCATTATGACGGTTGGTCATTGGATGCTTGGATAATCCCTAAGGAAGGCCCTGCGTTGATTCCATCCCGCTCGCCATCGGCCCTGCAGCAGATTAGCAGCCATGGTAATGTGTGTGTCACCACACAAACATCTTTAAATCAACTAAAACTTCAAACCAAGGCACAGGTGGTTGGGAGCGTGCAGGCACCTATTTGTCAAATTCAGTTCACGGGTTTTAGTCTATCAGAAGCCTGGTTAGTCATTTCTTTAAGGCCTTATAATCCCGAAGGGGTGAGTTTTGTCCATGACATTTCCTTGCAAGATGACCGTTTGGGATGGCTGGTCAACAAAGAGCACCCGGTGTATTTCGATGTGCCTATGGACCAATGTGAATTTTCTTATTACCGTCACGGAGATGTCTATAGCCGGCTGCCGTCCCTGGAGGATAAATCCAAAATTTGGTGTAAAGTAGGCATGGCCTCGGCGGCGGCTCTCTATAAATTAGAAAATGGACAGGAGTGCCGGGTCACCGTGGATGTTCCGTTAGCCAAACTTGCCGACGCGAAAAAGTTTGTGCACAATGATGCGCTGCAGGCCGACGCGGCCTGGGATAAGAGTTTGGAGGGAAAGTGCTTATTGCAGATTCCTGATGCGCATTTTCAATTTCTTTATGATGTGGCCATTCGCACCATGGTTTTGCACTCACCGGATGAAGTCTATCCGGGGCCTTTTATTTACCGGAGATTTTGGTTTAGGGATGCGGCTTTTATTCTCTACGGTCTTTTATGCGCCGGGTTCAAGGAACGCGTGGCCCGCGTCTTGGAGTGTTTTCCTAAAAAGCAGACTGTATATGGATATTTTCTGTCACAGGAAGGCGAGTGGGATTCCAATGGGGAAGCGCTTTGGATCATGCAGCAGTATTGCTTGTTGACAGGGACCAGTCCCCTGAAGGAATGGCAGGGAATGATAGACAAGGGTGGACGCTGGATCCATGAGAAACGTCTTCCGTCCAATTCCCAATTGCATCATGCAGGTCTTTTGCCGTCTGGTTTTAGCGCGGAACATTTGGGCCCCAATGATTTCTATTACTGGGATGATTTTTGGGGGGTGGCGGGTCTGAAGGCTGCTGCCTATTTTAGCCGCGCTTATAGGGACAATGATGAGGCCCAACAGTTAGAGGGAGAAGCTCAAAAATTATCAGCGTGTATCGACCAAAGTCTTCAGGAGACAGCCAAACGTCTTAAACGCCCCGCGGTGCCGGCTTCCCCCTACCGTCGTCTGGATTCGGGCGCCATTGCTACCATGATGGCCAGTTATCCGCTGCGTTTGTGGAAAGACGATGATGCGAGACTTTTGGATACCGTCGATTTCTTAATGAAAAACTGCATGATTGACCATGGATTCTTTCATGACATGACCCATTCCGGCGTTAACCCCTATCTGACGCTTCATTTGGCCCAAGTCCTTTTGCGGGCGGGTGACCCCAGGTATTTTGATTTGATGACAGCCATCGCGACATTGGCCTCCCCAACGGGGCAATGGCCGGAATCTGTCCACCCCATCACTAAAGGAGGATGCATGGGTGACGGCCAGCATGTGTGGGCTGCCTCCGAGTGGGTCATGATGATAAGGAATTGCTTTGTGCGGGAAGATGGGGACCGGTTGATCTTGTGCTCCGGCATTCCCCCTGCGTGGTTGAAGATGAAGGCCCCCATGTCCTTCGGATGGGCACCTACCCCGTTTGGGGACATCATGATTACGATCACATTTGAGAAGGATAAACCCAACGTCGCTTGGAGGGGGAAGTGGTTTTCAGAGGAACCTCCCATTGAAGTCCGCCTGCCGAAATAGGAGAAACATTCATCCTGAGTAGAATATCTTCAGTAGTTATACTTACATCCTCGCGTACTTTTACTCATTCCATTTATAAATCTTAGAGTTAAAATAGAGATGGATAAAATTTAACCAAAGACTAACCTAAGAAGGGGGAAGATATGATCACTCAAATTGGGATCGCAGCAGGAAAAATCTTTAACCTTCTGGATAAAAACAATGGTGTGATACCATTTGGGGGTATCCACTCAGCTGTTAATGAACCGCGTGATTTTGTATTAATGAGCCTCGGAGAACTTCTTCACAACGGTCATGTCTATATTATGGAAGATCCTTTGAGGGCCGTCAATCGAGATAATTTTCATAAAAAAGCCTATAACAGTGAAGCTTGCTTGTTTGATTTGGTTGTTAAAACGGGTGCAGGACCAAGCACCGGGAAAAGGCTTAAGGAGATGGCCATACACTTGAGTATAGTCGCTGATAAGATTGTGACACTGCTGGAGGCCTGCGGTGATTTACTGGCTTTAGGTGCCATTGAGGGTAAAATGAATGAACACCGGGATGTCATTTTGATGGCACTCGGCTGGCTTATCCGTGAAGGCTATGTCCGCGCCGTCACCGGCAGCAACGAGATCTTTATATTTCGGTTACCGAAGAATGCTTCGGACTTAAAAGTTTATGCACATTCATGACAGGAGGCAGGTATGGAAGCCATGGTTCAGGAAACCAAAAAGCCAAGGAAGAAGACAGTAGCAGTTAAAGAGCGTAAGCCATCGGGAGTATCAAATGATATTGTTCTTAGAAACGCAAAGGTGCGTCGAACCAAGGGCAACGACGCATCAGATAATATTGAGCAGCAGCCAGATAACAATTTTGATACCTATATCCAGATGGTGGAGAAAAAAGCCTACGCTCTTTATGAAAAACGCGGCCGTGATCATGGCCGGGACATGGAGGACTGGTTTGAGGCTGAAAAATTGGTTGAAGTTGAATTATGCAAGCCCTAAAAGGAGCCTTGAGGACTCCCGTTGATCCAGTCCAGAAAATGTTGCTGACCCAGCTTGAAGAAATGCGTGCGCATTCAGCGCAGGTTCTCCTTTCTTCTTCAGCGGAGCCATTGCACGATCTTCGCATTGCCACCCTTCGCGCCAGTTTCGCGTTAAAATTCTTTAGAAAATTTTTAGAGCACCGTGGTTGTGATGGATTGAGGGACGTGTTTTTTCGGGCGCGCCGGGTCATGGCTAAAAGGCGCGACTGGGATATTTTTTCCGCTCACATGAAAATGGATTTCAAGGTTTTGGATCTATCCCCTTCATTAAGAGAGCAAATAGGCAAGGTCATCAAGGAGCAAAAGGCCAGGGCCCATAAGGATTTAACAAAAATATTGCAATCCCATCGCTATCAGCAGGCCTTGGAAGACCTGAAATGGATATCATCGACAAGAAATAAAAAAAGGCTCAAAGCGGCCCCATTGCTCAATAGATGCGTTAAGAGAATGGAGCGCGAGCCTTTGACCGGAAAATCCTCACAGTTACATAAGGTCCGCATAGCTTTTAAACAATTAAGATATGCCTGCGAATTTTTAAGTGGTTTCTATGCTCAACAAAAATTACCCTTGAGCTTGAGGGAGATGGTCGCGATGCAGGATTGGTTAGGTGATTACCGGGATGCGATAAATACCGTCAAGATGTTAAACCGCCTTAAAGTGATGATAAAATCGGACGAAATGAGTAAACTGGTAAAATTAGAGCGAAAGCGGGCCCTGGATGCCCGGAAGAAATTTACAAAAATATACACATTAAAATATAGGCACACCTTCTAGGCGCTATGAAAGTAGTCAATCATGAAGAAATTTTTTGGTCTCGCCGTTGTTATCCTTTTTGTCTCGGGGTGCGCCACCGCACGAGCGCGTCATGCCCTTCCGATGGATCTTTTAGAAAAGGCTCAACTCTCCGGCATGCGGGACATCCGCGCATTCGACGGTAAACCCAGTCAATTTATAACGACAGATTTCTTGAAGTTATTGGATCGGGAGCAAAAAGAGGACAAGCAAGAGTCTCTTTGGGCTGCTCATAGCAGTCATGCATATGATGTCCTTGCCATTTCCGGTGGAGCGGCTAACGGGGCCTATGGGGTGGGACTGCTCAACGGATGGACACGGCAGGGCTCCCGGCCTGTTTTTGAAATCGTTACCGGTGTCAGTACAGGTGCCATCATTGCTCCCTTTGCTTTTATAGGCAGCAAGTACGATGAAAAATTAAAGGAGTTTTATACCAAATATTCGACGAGGGAAATCATGCGCCGGAAGGGATTGTTGCAGATCTTTTTCAGCAATTCTTACATGAGCAATCTTCCTCTTGAACATCTTATTGAGCATAATTTTGACCCACCATTGTTAAGAGAGGTGGCCCGGGAATACAATAAAGGCCGCCGGCTTTATGTGGGTACGACGGATTTGGATGCCCAGGAGTTTGTCATTTGGGACATGGGAAAAATCGCCTCCATAGGGGGGGCGAAGGCATTGGCATTATTTCGTAAGATCATATTGGCCTCTGTCACGATGCCCATTGTCTTCCCACCTGTTTATTTTGAGGTTGAGGCCAACCATCGGATGTATGATGAGATGCACGTGGACGGTGGCGCCACCAAACAAGTGTTTCTTCTTTACGATGTTTTACGGGGGATTGATAAAGCCGTTAAGCAAAAAGGTATTGATATTTCTAAAATGAAATACAGGATTTACGTGATCAGGAATGGCTACGTGGATCCTGTTTGGAAACAGGTATCCGATAATATTTTCTCCATCGCCGAGCGAACTTTCGATACTTCCACCAATGCCCAGGGCATCGGCGATCTTTATCAATTGTACACCTTTACAGAATTAGGAAGGGGTGACTTTAATCTGGCCTATATTCCCTCCAGTCATGTTCCTCAAAGAAGAGAATTGTTTGACCTTAATGAAATGCGGGACCTCTTTGATTTGGGATTCAACGAGGCCTTGAAAGGATATGATTGGAAAAAAGTACCCCCAGGGCTGGATGAAAGCGCAGGAGACTGATAATTTTAAAATTTAAATCATCCGTTGAAATAAAAAGAAAAAATGGTTATTATTACGCTTTGAGAGCCTAAAGGAGAACAACCATTAATGATTAGCATACCCAAAATTCTCATCCTGGCAGTCATCCAAGGCGTAAGTGAATTATTACCCATTTCAAGCTCGGCGCATGTGATTGTGGCAGAGAAAATGATGGGACTGGACCCAACCCAGCCGGCCATGACACTGCTGCTGGTCATGCTCCACACGGGTACCATGTTTGCCGTTATTGTCTTTTTTTGGAACTCCTGGAAGACCAATTTTTTTGCCTCCCGGCAAGACCTCTGGGAATCTTTAAAGTTGATGGGTATAGCGACCCTGGCCACCGTTGTTGTAGGCATGATATTAAAGGTGATCATTGAAAAAATATTTTTAAGAGATGTCGCCCATGCCGAAATTGAGTTGATTTTTGGGGACTTAAACTTAATGGCCGCCGCGCTTGCAGCGGCCGGCGTATTGATACTTTCTGCAGCCTACATGGAACGGCCATCTTCCAAGGCAACAACGGTTCTGGGAGCAAAGGCGGCCTGTCTAATCGGATTGGTGCAAGGAATCTGTTTGCCTTTTAGGGGTTTTTCACGTTCAGGAGCGACGATCTCAACGGGGCTTATCCTGGGTATTGAAAAGCGAAAGGTGGAGGATTTTAGTTTTGCCCTCGCCGTCATCCTGACACCGGCGGTCATTGCGAGGGAAGCTTTAAGATTCTTGAAAGGGCAACAGGCCATCCCTCATGGAACAGCGTATCATGGCCCGATGCACCATGGTACGAGTCTTATCGCTTTATTCTTGCCCAGTCTAATCGGCATGTTCTTAAGTTTTATAGCAGGATTGTTGGCCTTAAAATGGCTTTCCAGCTGGCTGGAAGGCGGCCGCTGGTATTTGTTTGGTGTTTATTGTTTGTGCGCCGGGGTCGTTATCTTTTTTCTCCATTGCCAGGGCTTCTGACCTCCACGATGGGGGAAGGAAAAATAGAAAGGCCCTTATGCGTTTTAATGAACTTAACGAATCTCAAATATTGGCCCTCGCCATCACCGCCGAGGAAGAAGACGGGCGCATTTACCGTGATTTTGCCCAGGAGTTGCGCAAGAGTTTTCCGGCGACAGCAGCGCTTTTTGATCACATGGCTGATGAGGAATCCGGCCATCGTCACCGGTTGATTGAACTTTATCAAAAGAAATTTGGCGAACATATTCCCCTTGTCCGCAGGCAGGATGTGAAGGGTTTTATTACATTGCGCCATCCGTGGCTTGTACGCACGCTCCGGCCGGAAAAGGCCAGGGAGCAGGCGGCCATCATGGAGCTGGAGGCACGGCGGTTTTATGAAGTCGCCGCCCAGAAATCCAAGGATGCCGGGGTCAGGCAATTGTTGGGGGATTTGGCCCAGGAAGAGCAAAGGCATGAGTTGGCCGCTGAAAAAATCAATGATGCCCAAGCAGCTTCCGGGGAAGTGGATCTTGAGGAACATGTGGCGCAAAGGCAGTTTGTCCTGCATATTGTCCAGCCAGGTTTGGCAGGACTTATGGATGGCTCAGTCTCAACCCTGGCCCCGCTTTTCGCGGCTGCTTTCGCCACCAGCAATACTGCGGATGCTCTTAAGGTTGGTCTGGCCGCCTCCATTGGTGCCGGTATTAGCATGGGGTTTGCTGAGGCCTTGTCCGACGATGGAAAGCTCAGCGGCCGGGGAACGCCCTGGATACGCGGGCTGGTCTGTGGGCTTATGACCGCCTTGGGCGGCCTTGGCCATACGCTGCCTTTCGTGTTGCATGATTTTCATTTTGCCATGACCATTGCCATGGTTGTCGTATTGGTTGAGTTGACGCTTATTTCCCTCATTCGCTGGCGTTATATGGACACCCCCTTTTTATCAGCTTCGTTTCAAGTCATCGTAGGAGGACTTCTCGTTTTCCTGGCCGGCTGGTTTATCGGAGCCAGCTAGTAGGGGCGGACCTTGTGTCCGCCCGCAATGACGCAATGACGAAACTTTTTTTGCGCTTAATTTAAATATATGGCATACTTCAGTATGCTCAAATTTATCACCTCACGAGGCCTACTGTTAAGGCCTTGGTCTTCTATTTTTAGAAACTCTCATCCCTATGATTCTTTTTGATACGAGTTTAGTATTAGTTGGCATTCTGGCCGGTGGGATTGCTTCCATTTGCGGCTTTGGCATAGGCAGCTTGATGACACCGCTTTTGGCGTTGAAAACAGGTACGGGCATTGCGGTGGCTGGACTTTCCATTGTTCATTTTTTAGGGACGGCTTTCAGGTTTTGGACGTGGAAGGCATTTGTCAATAAGCAGGTGTTGCTGAGTTTTGGCGTCATGAGCGCGGTGGGAGGCTTGATGGGCGCTTTGGGGCATAACATTTTTCAAAATGGGGTATTAACAATTATTTTTGGCATACTTTTGGTATTTGCCGGGTTCCTAGGGATGACAGGCATTTCAGACAAATGGCATTTACAGGGTCCCACGGCATGGATTGTAGGAGCTTTGTCAGGCGCCTTTGGCGGGTTGGTTGGCAATCAGGGGGGCATTCGCTCAGCGGCCATGTTTGGGTTTGATTTGAAAGGCAAGGAGTTTGTGGCTACAGCTACGGGGATCGCGCTAGGCGTTGACTGCGCCCGCATGCCTGTTTATTTTCTGACCCAGTGGAAGGACATCGTGGGCATCTGGCCATGGCTTCTGTTGGGGGCGATAGGCGTCTTGATTGGTACTGAACTGGGGATTTTGGTGTTGGGAAAATTACCGGAGAAATTATTCAAGAGAATCGTATCTGGTATAATTCTTCTCGTCGGCATATTTGTGCTTATATACCGATAGACTCTAACATTATAAAAGAATTTAATCAGTATCGGTGACGGAATATTGCTTTAATAATTCATTGGCCGCGATGACAAGGTCCTGCACATTGGAATATTGGACAAAACAATCGATCCCGGCCTTTTTACTGATCCTGTCGATGACGACCGTTTTTTCCGCCTGTTCTTCTGTATACAACACAAATTTCACAAATTGAGTTCTGGCCATTCTTTTTAATTGGAGAATGACCAAATCTCCGGCAATGTCAGGCGTCGTCAGCTTGATTAAGGCCACATCCGGCAGATTGCCGTAAATATATTCAATGGCCTCGGCCCCATTGGGGGTCGAATTGACCACATAGCCGACCTTAAGAAAGGCTGCTCCAATCTTTTTAAGGGCTTCCGGGTCACTTTCGACAATACAAATCTTGGCCGCCCGTTCAACCCCAGAAACCTTGATTTTTTTGACGATACCGAATTTCTTATTGATAATGGTATCGACCTCATCTAATAATTCATCAACCTCAAAAGGTTTTGTTTTAAACCCGTCGATGATAAAATCCTGGAATAATTTGGCCATGTTCGCCCGGGCCGTCAGGATCAGAATGGAATATTTGGGCTGGTTGTTTTTGTCACAGATGTTTTGGTAAAAGGCGAGGCCGCCCATCTTGGGCATGTTCAAATCCAATATAATCAAATGGGGGGTTAACTTTTTTAATTTTTCTAAACCCTCCAATCCATTATTGGCTGTTTCGACCTTGTAGCCCCTGGATTGTAAAGCGATTTTCACCAGTTGTTGTAAATCGATTTCGTCATCGATCAATAATATGGTCTTTTTTTCGCTCATAGCGTTTATGGGTTCTCTCTGTGGATGGGAAGAGTGAAATGGAAGGTGGTGCCACGTTCAAGTTTGGATTCAACCCAAATCTTTCCACCGTGGATAGTGATAATTTCTTTGCTGATGGCCAAGCCCAAACCCGTGCCGCCTTCTTCATTGTCTTCCGCGGACTCGACTTGATGAAATTTCTGAAAAAGCTTGCCTAAGTTTTCTTCTGCAATCCCTTTGCCGGTATCAATGACGCTGACCAGGACGAAGTTATCGTTGTATTTATTCGTGGTCTTGATCGTAATGCCTCCCTGTTTGGTGAATTTCATGGCATTACCCACCAGATTATTTAATACCTGAATGATACGGTCGCTGTCAAAAGAAATGAAAGGGACATGATTGTCTAAGGCCATTTTGATGTATAGGCCGCGGGTTTGGGCAAAGTCCTTTTGGGCCTCGACCACTTCCCGGATGGCCTGATGAAGATCGTTTTCCATGAAATTCATCTTCAATTTACCAGACTCCATCTTGGTCAGATCCAGGATGTCATCGATCAGGCGTTTTAAACGATCAACGTTCTTTTTGGCGCGACCGAGGACTTCTTCTTGCTCAGGGTTGATTTTACCAAGGGTCTTTTTGACGACCAGATCAATGGCTGTTTTGATGGAAGCCAGAGGGGTGCGCAATTCGTGGGAGACCGTTGAGGTGAATTCTCTCTGCACCTCATACATGGCTTTTAACTTTTCATTGGCCCTCTCGGCCTTCATAGTCAAATCATAACGCTCAATGGCTCGGTGGATGGTGGAGAGGAGATCTGCATTCTTCCAGGGCTTGCTGATCACACGGTACACTTCGCCGATGTTAATGGCTTCTTCAGCGGCGGAAAAATCCGCGTGCGCGGTCAGCAGGATCCTGACGATATTCGTGTCCAGTTGTTTGACATTCTCTAAGAATTGGACTCCTTGAATTTTGGGCATGACCTGGTCACTGACCACCACTTTGATCGTCTCTTTACGAAGGATTTCCATGGCCTGGTCGGCGCTGGTCGTTGTATAAATGCCGTAGGGCTCCTGGGCCACCAGCCTTTGGATCATATCAAGGACACTATGTTCATCATCCAGGAACAGTACTTGAATGTTTTTTCCCATGACAGATCTCCGTGCTTATTTAGCGAATCTTTTAACAACGGACAACAATCTTTCAATCTCGTAAGGCTTGCCTAAAGTTTGATACAATACGTCGCCGACCCTAATACCTTCATCTTCCACGTCTTTTTCATTGCCTGTGACCAGGCCAGTCAAGAAGATGACGGGTACTTGTTTGAATTGAGGGTCTTCTTTTAAGATTTTTACGATTTCCGGCCCGCTTAATCCCGGCAGCATGATGTCCATTAAAATGAGATTTGGCTTGTGGGTCTTGGCATGAAGGATGGCGGCATTAGCGTCACAGAAGGCATCCACGCTATAGCCCTGGGTGGTAAGGACTTTTTTGGTCAACTGGCACAAATCTTTATCATCATCGAGGAGCAAAATTGTCATAGGACTCTCCTTCATTTTCTTTCAAATACTGACTACTGTGTTCAAGTATAGCACATCACCATGAGATGTCATGGGTAAACGGACAATTCTAATGGAACAACTCTCTAGGGGTCTAAAATAAACCTTGTCAATTTAAATAGGTCTGCGATATAATTATGCGCATTTTCCACTAGAGAGCGGTCCTTATGATGAATAAAATTGATTTGCCAAATTCTTCCTGCTGGGTGGTGACTGAAGGCCTGATAGGTCTTCGCAACCAGGCCACAGGATTGGCCGAAGCCCTGGGAGTTCCCTACACTTTAAAAGAGGTCCGACAACCTAAGAGCCTATGGCAGTTGCTGACGGATAAGCGTCATATAACTCCCCCTTGGCCGGATATGCTTATTTCCTGCGGCCGGCGTAGTGTGGCCGCTTCTGTAGCTGTCCGCCGTGCCAGTGGCAACAAGACCTTCACCGTCCATATTCAGCATCCTCTCATCAACACCAGGCATTTTGATCTTGTCATTGCGCCTGCGCATGACAAACTGCGCGGTGACAATGTTTTCGTGACCCAGGGGGCCCTGCACCATGTCACCAGTGAAAAGCTGATAAGGGCTGCTGACCATTTCCGCTCTCTTTTGGCACCTATACCGCGTCCTTTGATCAGCGTGCTGGTTGGAGGCAAGAACAGGCACCAACGTTTTTCTGATGCCTCTGCCCATGACTTGGCCCAGAAGCTGATTCTTGCGACAACTACTTCCGGCGGCGGCCTTGCCATTTCGTTCTCACGTCGCACGGGAGTTCGCAATGAGGCCATACTTAGAAGATATCTTGAGGGGACACCCTCTATTATCTGGGATGGCGCCGGGGAAAATCCTTATTTTGGATTTTTGGCCCTGGCGGATGCGATCGTTGTCACCAGTGACTCTGTGTCCATGATATCTGAAGCTTGTTCAACAGGTAAGCCGGTCTATATTCATGAATTACCCAAAGGCGGCAGACGGCATAAAAGTTTTTGCAGGAATATGATCCAGGGCGGTTATGCGCGCCCTTTTTCAGGGACCATTGGGAACTGGCAAAACATCCCGCTCCATGAAACACGCAAGGCGGCTGATTTTATCGCCGAGCGTTATCTAGCCAGAATGCCGTTGGCTGCGGTGCGGTAATGTGTTAACAGGACAGGGGAAATATAATGCAGACAATTCCTTTTGTTGGTTAACATATTTTCAATACTGTATGCCCGTTGTTCGGATATCACGGTCTGATCAAAGGCGAACAATCCTTTTGCCTGGACCATATGTTCGGATTTTAATTCTATGGCCTCAGATCCATCCCATCCTTCAGCGCATGTGCCCTCCTCGCATTTTCGTGCCCTTATCAATAGACAGGGAAAGATAAATGTGCATGGCAGGCGTGATCTGAAGAACCCTTTTTCAGACCTTTACCATTTTTTCTTCTCATTGTCCTGGCCCAAGTTCTTTATTTATATCGCGGCCATCTATTTTTTAACGAATTTATTTTTTGGGGTCCTATATTTTATGTGCGGGGTGGATGCCCTAGGTGACGGCCATTCAACGGGGCTCGATCGTTTCAGGCATTGTGTTTTTTTGAGCATTGAGAATATGAGTGCTATTGATTTTGGGCGCCTTGAGCATGTTGGCACAGGCCCGTATATCCTGATGACCATCCAAGCCTTCTTGGGATTGTTGACCTTGGCCGTCATTACGGGTTTGTTTTATGCCAGGTTTTCACGGGCAACCGCGAGGATCATTTTCAGCAATAAAACCATCATTGGCAGGCATAACGGCAAGCCATGCCTTTTTTTCAGGATCGCTAATGAGCGATTAAACCAGATCGCGGAGGCCCATATGGCCCTCTACTTGACTCAGAACGAGGTCAGTATGGAAGGGGAACATTCGCGTAAATTTTATGATCTCAAACTGGAACGTAACCATACGCCGCTGTTTGCCTTAAGCTGGACTGTACGGCATTATATTGATGAAAAGAGCCCTTTGTTTGGGATGGATGAGGTCAAAATGCGGGAGATACAGATGGGTATTGTGGCTTCCCTGACGGGTGTGGATGAAACTTTTTCACAACCTATCATCGCCCGTCATGCCTATAGCGCGGATGATATCGCTTATGATAAACAATTCAAAGACATCATTACCTGGCATGATAAAAAGGTCCACATTGATCTTAAGGCCATCCACGACCTGCACGAGCTACAGTTGACAAAGACGTAAATAGAGGACAGAGCCAAACATGTCCCAATTTGATGAAGCTTATGATAAAAGTATTCACAGGCCTCAAAGGTTTTGCTATGTCTCTCTTTTTTATAGCAGGGATCTTCCTATTTATTTCTATTTTTTTCTGGGGTGTTACCAAGGCCATTGAGTTTATTAGCCCCCTATTGATCATCCTTTCCTACGCGCTGATCATTGTCTTCCTTTTAGGAATTCTTCCCGCAACGTTCTTTAAGCCTTTGCGGTCTTCTCTGGGAGCCTATGCCGTCTTGATGTCCCAGGTACTTGGAGTTTCAACCTGGATGATGTCTTTTTTGTTTGTCATTGAAACTTTTGGTTTTTTAGGGATTTTTCTGGCCTTTTTGTTCCAGTTCCTGGCACCGATCGCCATCGCGGGGGCCCTGGTCAAAAGCTCATGGGTTCTTGCGGCACATTTGTCGATTTGGATTCTTTTTATCTATGCCATGAGGTTTTACAGCCAATGGCTGTCAAATCCAGGCTTCAGGAAGGGGAAACAAGGGGACATTATTGATGTGGAAGCCATTGAAGTCTAAAGGGAGAAAAAACGTGATTCAAGGGATTATTGTGATAACATTAGATCAACGCTAGACAAGGACAATAATGCTGAAATTAGTATATCTTACAATTGGCGGGATCGTAGGGACCCTGGCCCGTTATTTTTTATCCGGGTTTATTTACAAATTGACGGGCACGGATTTTCCTTATGGGACCTTGGTCATTAACCTCAGCGGTTGTTTATTGATAGGCATTTTTGCCACTTTATCTGATGAAAAGCTCATCTTAGGCCCTGATATGCGGGTCATGCTAATGGCAGGTTTCTGTGGGGCCTTTACCACCTTCTCGACGTTCATGCTGGAAACAGGTAATTTAATCAAGGACGGGGAGTGGTTAAGGGCCTTGGGAAATGTGTTTTTAAGTGTCCTGGTCGGTTTTATCCTTTTTCGCCTGGGAGGATGGCTTGGTAAATTAATTTAGCGCCAAGGGAGATATTAAATTATGAAGATGCCGACTGATGGGAAATTGTTAAGGATTTTTATTGGGGAGAGAGATAGATGGAAAGGCCTTCCTCTCTATGAGGCCATTGTTAATATGGCCAGAAAGGAAAAACTGGCCGGAGCGACTGTGCTTAAAGGGTGCATGGGTTTTGGCTGTAAAAGCCATATGCATACCTCGAAATTAGAACGATTATCCGAAGACCTGCCGATCGTCATAGAAATTGTTGATAGTGAGGAGAAGATCATGGCGTTTTTGCCTCAACTTGATGAGATGGTCACGGAAGGCCTGATCACTCTAGAGAGAGTCAATGTCATCATGTACCGTGCCAATCCACCAAGTTAATATGAAGGATTATATGATCAACAAATGGTCTTTACTCATGATGGCCTTTATTCTTGTGGGCGCCAGTTTCGCTGGAGCTCAGGCCATCAAGGATGGTGAGGGTAAAATGACCTTGCCTGACGGTTCGGTATACCAAGGCCAATTTAAGGATGGGGCTTTCGAGGGACAAGGAACACTGACTTTTCCCAATGGGGATAAATATGTGGGCGGTTTTAAAGAGGGGAAATTTGATGGCCAAGGCAAGCTCGATTGCGCGGACCAAAGGCAGTATGTGGGCGAATTTAAAGATGGACTTTATGACGGCCAGGGAGTCCTTCTGTATGTCGATGGCAGTAAATATGAAGGGCAATTTAGGGAAGGCCAGATAGAGGGTCAGGGCCTTTTGACGTATGCGGACGGCACTCAATATAAAGGGCAATTCAAGGAGGGGGATTTTGATGGCGCAGTGGCTGTGGATTCTTCCGGGAAGCCCATTTCCAGTAACACAAGTAGTCCATCCGCGTCTACAAAGTAATCTAAATGAAAAATGGCATATCGGGAGGATTTTATTGACGTTTCGCCATCTCATGTTTAGAATGTCTCATTAGTCATTACGAAAGGGGAATAAGTATGTTAGGTAAAGCAAACGTTTTGAAAGTTGTTTTTTGTGCCATAGCTCTGACCTTGCTGGCATTCTCAAGACTGTCTTATGCCGATTGGTCTATTGGCATTGGGGTAGGGGATAGGGACCACCATGATGGCGGCTGGGACCATCACCAAGACGATCGTTGGAACCACCACGAACGCAGGGATGACCATTTCTTCTATCGATGGCATGATCGTCCTCATTACGGCTGGCATATCCATTTTCTTCCAGAGGGTTACCATCCTATTTGGGTGGGAGGGGTAAGATATTTTTATTATGACGGTTTATATTATACCTATATCGGTGATGGGGATTATGTGCTGGTCAATCCTCCCTTCGGGGCGGTCGTAGCGGACATCCCTCCGGACTTCCAACCGGTTGTCATTAACGGCAGGACGTATTATGCAAATAACGGTTACTATTATATTTTAACACCACGTGGTTATAGGCTTGTACGCCCACCCGAGGTCTATAATCAACCGGAAGTCATCGTAACGCAACCCGCGCCTGCCGCACCTCAGTATGCGCAGGACAGCTTTCCTATCAATGTCCCTAATAACAATGGGAGTTACACGACAGTCGTTATAAGAAAATCTGGAAATGGATATGTGGGGCCTCAGGGAGAGTTTTATGCAACGTTTCCCACCGTTGCCCAACTGAAAGCCATGTACACCAAATAAATCGTTTTTTGCCTGTCTTCGTAGGGGCCGACCTCGTGTCGGCCCTTTTTTGTGTGCGCCCGGCAGGGCGCATTTACTAGACGGTGCAAGACCGTTACAGGCCTGAT
>CAZKUL010000010.1:7130-31684 GCA_964555945.1 uncultured Planctomycetales bacterium | reverse complement strand
GGGGCCAATCCAAATTAATCGTCGAGAAGCAGGGGATAATGATGTGGCCATTGATATTGCCTATTGCGGGGTGTGCCACTCTGATATCCATCAAGCCCGCAATGAATGGGGTAATTCCATTTATCCTATGGTGCCGGGACATGAGATTGTGGGCACTGTGACCAAGGTGGGAGCCAAGGTTTCCCGTTTTAAAACCGGGGATAAGGTGGGGGTTGGCTGCATGGTTGACTCTTGCCGCGAATGTCCGGATTGCAAGGAAAATTTAGAACAATTTTGTTCAAGGCCTATTTTTACTTACAATAGCCTTGAAAAAGACAATAAAACGATCGCCCAGGGCGGCTATTCCACCAAGATTGTGGTGCACCAGGATTTTGTTCTGCGTATCCCTCATAATCTTGCATTGGATAAAACAGCACCTCTATTATGTGCAGGGATTACCACCTATTCGCCATTGCGTCATTGGAATGCGGGGCCGGGAAAACGCGTGGCCATCATTGGTTTGGGGGGATTGGGCCACATGGCCGTGAAAATCGCCCATGCCATGAAGGCAGAAGTGACGGTCTTAACAAGGACATTGGATAAAAAGGACGATGCCAAGCGCCTGGGGGCTGATCATGTGTATGCCACCAATGATCCCAAGACATTTGAGAAACTTGCCCGTTATTTTGACTTGATTATTAATACGGTTTCCGTCAAATTGGATTGGGGAGCTTATTTAGGTTTGCTTAAACGTGATGGCAGTATGGTGCTTTTGGGGGTCCCCAGTGATGCCCCGCCGCTACATGCGTTTCCTTTAATCATGGCGCGTCGCAGTTTGGCGGGCTCTTTGATCGGTGGTATCAAGGAAACCCAGGAGATGCTGGATTTTTGCGGCAAGCATAATATCACGGCGGATATCGAATTAATTCCCATGGCAAAGATCAATGAAGCTTATGAGCGTGTCCTAAAGGCCCAAGTCAAATATAGATTTGTCATTGATATGGCTTCTCTAAAATGAATACTGTTAAAATGATTCTTTGTGTTTTTTTTTGGATAGCTGGTCTTGGCGGACCTGCGGTTAATCTTCAGGTTCCTTTAGCTTGGGCTGTTGAAGGTTTGCAGGCGGGGGATTTTGCACCAGGACAATTGGAGGCACATTATTTAAAGCATGGTTATCAATTTGGGGAGATGACCCAAGAGGAATATTTGCAGGGGGCCCAAGAGCTTTTAGACACCTCTCCCAGTGATGATGTATTAGAAAGAATCAGGCCCAATGGCGATGTTGAGCATTTCAGGGTCAGCACCGGAGAATTCGCGGTCATGACAAAAAGAGGCCGGATTCGTACCTATTTTAAAACAGACATGGGGTATTGGATGAGAGAAGACAGTGGCCGGTAGACATATTTGTCCGGTGTGCGGCTTTGATGGCCTGGGTGAGGCGCCTTTTGGTCCCCATAATGAGCCTTCCTATGAGGTCTGTCCGTGCTGTGGCTTTGAATTTGGATGTGACGGGGACAATGATCCTGCGGTGTTTGCGACATTCCGCCAACGGTGGATCAAGCAAGGATCTCCGTGGTTTTTGCCGCATCTGAAACCTAAGAATTGGGATAAAATGAAAAAATAGGAGAAATGCTATGGTGCGCATATTGTTGACACTTATTTTATTTTTATTCCTGGGGTTAAGTGGTAGCGCGAGGGCTCAAGAGGAGGATGTCCAGACATCAGTGGATTACAGGTTAAATAAAATGCAAACCTCATTGCACCTGACAGACACCCAGGTGAGCGCCATAAGACCTATCCTTAAGGATTATGTCACCAAACACCAGGCCGTTTTACAACAAGAATCGGGGGAAGGGATTGTTGACCATACAGCCGTAAAAACTACCTTAAAGGAATTAAAAGAACAGGAGTATCAGCAGCTTAGCAAGATTTTGAGTGAAGATCAGATGAAGAGTTGGATCAATAAAGAAAATTTAATGGCGGCGCTCAATCCGGACGGCTCTGAAAGTGCAGTGGATGACGGCCCCGGTTTAACCCCCAACGGTGCCAGTTTCAAATTTTGAAATCGAGGAAATTCAGGCAATATAATCGAAAAAACTTCATTTTGGATAAAATTATGTTACAATAACAATTCGTCGTAGGGGCCGACCTTGTGTCGGCCCGCACCATTGGGCGGACACAAGGTCCGCCCCTACTTAACAAATGACATATACTGTCGAAATTGGACATTTTTAAAAGAGATTGCGTTAGCATTATTTTAAATTAGGGCTTTTTCTCAAAAATGACTAAACGTCGGGTGGTTATTACTGGTTTGGGCGTGCTTGCCTGTAATGGCATTGGCTGTGACAATTTTTGGCAAGCGAACGTTAAGGGGATCTCAGGAATTGGGACAATAACCCGTTTTGATGTAGAAGCTGTTGAAACGCGTATCGCAGGCGAGATTAAGGATTTCGATCCCAACCAGTTTATACCGGCGGAAGTGGTCAAGAAAGTTGACAGATTTGTACATTTTGGGTTGGCCTGTTCAGAAATGGCCATTAAGGACAGTCGATTAGATCTAGAGGCTGAAGATAAGCATCGGATAGGGGTGGTCATCGGCTCTGGTTTGGGCGGGATGATGTTCCATGAAGAGCAAATGGTGGCTATTTTGGAAAAGGGTGTTAACCGCATTAATCCCTCTTCCGTACCCAGAATTTCACCCAATGCAGTCTCCAGTCATATTGCCATCAGGTATGGTTTTCTGGGGCCCAATATGGTTATTTCCACCGCATGCGCTTCTGCCAGCCATGCCATGGGGGAGGCTTTTCGTAAAATTCAATGGGGCGACATGGATATTGGCGTGACCGGTGGTGTTGAGGCCCCGTTGACACGTTTGAATTTTGGAGCGTATTGCGCCTTACGTGTATTGTCAAAGAAAAATGATGTTCCTAAGGAAGCGTCAAGGCCATTTGACCTTGAACGGGATGGTTTTGTTTTAAGCGAGGGAGGCGGTGGGATCGTCTTAGAAGAACTAAGTCATGCGCTGGCGCGCAATGCACCGATCTATGCGGAAGTGACCGGATATGCCAGTAATTCTGGTGCCCGACATATGGTCATGCCGGATGTCACTGGCGAAGACGCGGCCCGGGTCATGGCAGATGCGCTGAAGGATGCAGGGGTGGCCCCATCAAAAGTTGATTATATCAATGCCCATGCCACATCAACCATTCAAAATGACCGGGCGGAGACCAAAGCTATCAAAAATGTGTTTGGGGAGCATGCGTATAAGGTCCCCATTTCATCAACAAAATCCATGATAGGTCACAGCCTGGGCGCTGCGGGAGGTATTGAAGGGGTGGTATGTGCTTTGGCTATCAAAAATAAATTTATACCGCCTACGATCAATTATAAACATAAAGATCCGGAATGTGACTTGGATTACGTGCCGCTTGAAGGGCGCCCGGCGACATTGAATACGGTGATATCTAATTCGTTTGGATTCGGCAATTGCAACGCCTGTATTGTTTTTTCAGATTTCAAAGGATAAAGGCAGCGGATTCGAAAAGACCAGGGCCCACGAAAGGAACGATGAATGTTGACCTATGGTCAAATTGAAGCATCTGTCAAAGAAATTTTAGGCAAACAATTAACGATGGAAGTAGACCGTATCAATCTGGAGTCCCGCTTAGTCGAGGATTTAGGCCTGGATTCCTTTGGGTCCGTAGAGGTTGCTTTTGAACTGGAAGAAAAATTTGATATCAAGATCCCTGATGCCGCCCTTTATGAGGCCAAGACCGTCAAAAATATTGTGGATTATATCTCATCTCAAAAGGAAGGAAAGTAGAACCAATGGCTGTCGCCTTTGCCGTAAATTTTAAGAATTTATTTAATTCACCATCGAAGTCCGCGCTGCCTGATAATGGTTTTGAATTACCTGGCAAAAATGGAGAGGCCATCATCCTGATCCATGGCATGACGGGCACGCCCCATGAGATGAGATTTCTGGCCAATTATTTAAATCGCCAGGGTTATGCGGTCTACTGTCCCCGTTTGGCTAATCATGGCGCGCCGATCCAGATTTTACAAATGAGCCGATGGCAGGACTTTTATCAAACGGTGCGCCAATGCTATTTGCAGATTCGTGGACAATATAAGCACGTTTATACCGGCGGTCTTTCCATGGGGGCCTTACTGGCTTTGCTTTTGGCCGATGAATTTAAAGGTGAGATTGCCGGTGTGAGTTGCCTGTCACCGACCCTATTTTACGACGGCTGGAATTCGCCCTGGTATCGGTGTCTGTTGCCATTGGCTTATAATACGCCTTTAAAATATTTCTTTTATTTTAAGGAAGAGCCGCCTTACGGGATCAAGAATGAAGCCGTCCGTCGCCGTATCCATGAATTTTACAGCAGGGCGGACCTTAATAATATGGAACAGGTGCATCAATACGGTTATCCTTTTTTTCCTTTGACCTTATTGTACCAATTGCAAAAATTGGTCAAACATTTAAGGGGACGCCTGGAAGGCATTTCAACGCCTGTGCAGCTCATCCAGGCCAAGCATGATGATATGAGCAGTGTCCGCAATTCCCAATTTATTTATAACCGGGTCAAATCTGACCGCAAAGAATTAGTCCTTCTGCACAATTCCTACCATATTATTACTGCTGACCAGGAGCGTAACTCAGTGGCCATGCATATGCAGCGTTTCTTTTCAGGACAACCTCAAGTCGCCTGATCCCCTATGCCCTTTACCAATCGTCTTCATCAATTAGAATCAAAATTACAATCTAAATCACCGATTGTCCTGTCCAATTGTCGTGTTTTTCTTGACTTTGACAATACCATGACCACCTCAGATGTCCTGGATGATGTCATACGGCGCTTCTCCATTAATAATCAATGGATGGCCCTGGAAAAGGCCTGGCATGAGGAAAAAATCGGCACCAAGGAATGTTTGGAAGGGCAGCTTCGCAATGTACGGGTCAATAAGAAAGCTCTTAATAATTTTCTTAAGAAGGTTGAATTAGACCCTCATTTTCATCAGCTCTTGGCCCTGCTTATCCGGGAGGGGATCAAACCGGTCATTCTAAGCGATAATTTTACTTACATCATTGAGTGGATCCTAAAGAACCATGGGATCAAGGACCTGAAAGTTTACGGCAATGCCCTGCGTTTCTATCGTGAGCATATTTTTCCTTCTTTCCCTTATGACAATCCTTTTTGTTTGACTTGTGCCCATTGCAAGAAGATCCATTTAACCAAGGACAAGACTGAGAATAAACTGATTGTTTATGTGGGTGATGGCCGGTCGGATTTTTGTCCGGCACGGGTTTCAGATATTGTCTTTGCCAAGGATAATTTGCTGCGTTTTATGACGAAGGAAGAATTGCCCTGCATCGCTTATAAGAATTTGGGTGATGTGCATCATTATTTTCAAGAGGTCTTGATTCATGGTAGGAAAAACCGCTGAGTCCAAGAGGGACATGCGCCAAATGAGCGATGAACAGCTGCTGGCCATGGAGGCCAAATACTGCTCCTGGGGGGATACGGTCCATTATGCCAAGCATCTCAATATTTTCCGGGAAGCGGAAGGCATGTATTTGTATGATTCCCGTGGTGTGGAATATGTGGATTTGCAGATGTGGTATTCCGCGGCGAATTTCGGCTATAAGAACAAGCGTTTGAATGATGCCCTAAAGAGGCAAATTGATACCTTGCCGCAGTTGGCCTGCCAATATTTGCATGAAGAAAAAATCAGATTAGCTACAAAGATTTCCCAGGACATCGAAAAGAAATTCGGGGTCAAAGGCCGGGTGCATTTTAATGTGGGGGGTGCGCAAGCCATTGAAGATGCCATAAAGGTTGTCCGTAATCACACCGGCAAGATACCTGTTTTTGCCTTTATGGGCGGATACCATGGCCGCACCCTGGCAGCGACCGCCATTACCTCCAGCTATCGTTACCGTGAGCATTTTGGACATTTTTCTGATCGGGCCAATTTTATTCCCTATCCGTATCGTTTTCGCTGTACTTCTGCCAAGAGCAAGGAATCTTGTTGTGATTTATCCTGCTTAAAGCCATTTCAAAAAATGTTTGAATCTGAATACTATTCCGTCATTAATCCTAAGAATAATAACTGCGAATATGGGGCCTTTTTTGTCGAACCGGTGCAGGCAACAGGCGGCTATATTATCCCGCCGCAGAATTATTTTAAAGAATTAAAGAAAACCTTGGATAAACATAAGGTACTATTTGTCGCGGATGAAATCCAGATGGGCTTTTACCGTACGGGTAAATTATGGTCCATTGAACATTTTGATGTAGTGCCGGATATCATTGTATTTGGCAAGGCGCTCACCAACGGCCTTAACCCTATATCAGGCATATGGGCCAAGGAAGAGCTAATTTCACCGGCCACCTTTGGGCCAGGAATGACCCATTCGACCTTTTCTTCCAATCCTTTGGGGACAGCTGCCGGCCTTGCGGTCATGGAGTTGATTGAAGATTCTAATTTTGAAGTCGATGTGCCCCAAAAAGGAGCATATTTTCTGAAAAAGCTCCAAACCTTAAAGAAAAAATATCCCTGTATTGGCGAAGTGGATGGCTTGGGGTTGGCTTTACGGGTTGAAATCTGCCAGGAAGACGGCTTTACGCCTAATCGGGCCTTGACAGACACTATCATGAACATAGGCCTTAAAGGAGAGTTGCGGGCCGGCGGCAAAAAACAAGGATTGATACTGGACATCGGCGGTTACTACAAAAACGTCTTCACCCTGGCCCCATCGCTCTATATCACCGAAGACGAAATAGACCTCTCCCTCGCCCTCTTCGAAGAAGCCCTCCAACAAGCCCTTACAACCTAAGACATTCTATCATCCGTAGAGACGCCATTTATGGCGTCTCTTATGAAGGTCGTATATCCTGTCATCCTTAAATCCTGTCATCCTGAGCGAAGGTCCTCATACCGGACATTCGCAGTTGCTCCGAAGGATCTCAAGGTTTCTTATTTATCCTTCATTATCTGTCTTTTATCCCAATTTTTCATACCTTTTTTTACCTTTTTTGAACATTTCGGCCTGGCACATCATAAATATATATGTTAAACTTCAACTATATGCATATAATAAAACCAGAAAAAGTGACATTTTTCGTCATTATGTTGACTTTTTTGGTCAATTCTTTGGGCATCCAACCCATTTATGCCCAAATGTCTGCATCTACCGGTATTGTTTTGCCTCCTCCAGGCCAAATGGTGCAATTAAGCTCAGAGTTTAGTCCAGTAGTCATTAAAGGCCTACGATTGTATAAAAATGATCCCTTGCGTATCAGCTTTTATATGGACAAGGGCGATGCTGTTTTGGATGATGTTGCCTTTAGGCAAGAAACCCGTAAACTCATTAAGTATTTTCTCGCCTCATTAACCATCCCTTCCAAGGATTTATGGGTCAATCTTTCACCCTATGAAAAGGACCGCATTGTTCCTCAGGAATTTGGACAGACGACCATGGGCAGAGATTTGTTGGCCCAGGATTATGTGTTAAAACAGCTGACGTCTTCGTTGATCTATCCTGAAAGCCAATTGGGAAAAAGTTTTTGGGACAAGGTCTACAAAGAGGCCAAGGTTAAATATGGAACGACCAATGTCCCGGTCAATACTTTTAACAAGGTTTGGATATTGCCGGACAAGGTGGTAGTCAATGAGCATGAGGGAGAGGCCTTTGTCGTCCAAAACCATCTTAAAGTCATGTTGGAAGAGGACTATGTTTCTTTGTACAAGAACAACAAGAGTGATTCTCCCCATAAGCAAACCACCTCAACACATACCATTGCTTCACAAATAATTAAAGAGCTCGTCCTGCCTGTTTTAGAAAAGGAAGTCAATGAAGGCAAAAACTTTGCACCCTTACGCCAGGTCTTTTACTCGCTTATTTTAGCCACCTGGTATAAGAATAAAGTTAAAAACAGTATTCTTAACAAAGTTTATAGTAATCAGGACAAGATTTCCGGTATAAATGTCTCTGCTTTAGAAAGGCAGAAAATTTATCTGCAATATCTAAAAGCATTCAAGAAGGGCGTTTTTAATTATATTAAAGATGAGCAAGATTTGGCAACTAGACAAAATATCCCCAGAAAATATTTTTCTGGAGGAGTCGAAGCTAATCTTGATCAGAAAATTAGCTTTAGAAGTGATGGAACAGTGCCAGATGGTGCCATGTTGGAAGTTGACGCTGAGATGGGGTTAGCGGATAAAGCTCAGACGGAGCCCGCAAAGCAGAAGGCCATCAACGCCATAGATGATTATATTTATTATGGGTCCTTGGCTAATGGGTGGTTTAGCTCTAATCATGATGTTAATAATTCGCTTCAAATATTGGATGGAAGCGTGGATATTATATGGGGGACAAAGAAAATACAGACCGTTAAAGGAAATGATCAAATTGGCATCTTAATGATGATGAATACCCTCAATAATGAGATAATGAGTATGAGATCGGTTTTTTCGGCACAGAATAATGGTATAAGGTTGGGGGAACAAGAAGAAAAACCTTTAGATTATAAGAATGAATTTGAGGCATTCTTGAGAAAGGACAAGAGAACTGTTGAAGATAGAAATGCCTATTATGAGGAGGTTGCTCGAAGAGGAGAAATTTTGGCAAAATATTACCAAAATATATCTGAAAGATACGCGCATCAGTTTGGCGATTTATTAACATTATTAGAGAGAGCAGAGCAAACGTTTTCCCGATTCACGGAAGATAATCTGGATATAAATAAATTCGTAACTAGAATAAGAGAAAGAATTCCTATTATAAAGACGCAGATCCTAGACGCTATACAAAATAAAGAACCTGAAATTGAGATGCATAATTTGAACCGTTTTTTGGAGAGCGTTTTGGGTGTCCATCCCATCGATGAAAGGGCAAAGCATTTCTTAGCGCTGATCTCTTTCGACAGATTTATGGTCCAAACCCAGGAGAAATTTTATGTGTCTTTGCCTACGCTAAAAGAGGAGGATTCCGGTACAGGAGTAGCGACTTTTTTTGAAGCCTCACACGAAGTGTGAGAAGTCCCTTTTTCCAAAAATGAACTTCGAGAAGCACTAGAGAATTTTCTCAAGAATTCAAAAGAAGCAATTAATGACCCGAACCGTATGCGTCCATTGGATTTAAGAAGAATGGTTTCGGTGGATAATTTCAGGTCATTAATGGGGAGAAGAAAAGGGACAGAAGTTTTTAACTACTTAAGGGCGAATAATTATTTTTTAGAAAGCACAGAAACAGTAGGCCGGCCGCGTTCCCTAACTAAATTAGAAACTGATGCGATAAGGGATGAATACTTTGATGAAAAAAATCCTGAAGTATATGAATCCATTATGGCCTTGTTAGAGCAGGACAGGCTTGAAGGTGAGCGCATTTCCGATTTAATTAAGAGGGACAGATTAATTTATGTCAGAACAAGATTATCAGGCGGGATTAGAATTATTACGATTATTGATACTGGGGGCGGGATTGATAGAGAAACGAGAGAACGTATTATGATGGGCGAAAATGATGTTACGACGAAAGCAGAAAATGGTGGCAGTGGCTGGGGACTCCCTGGATCTATTTCTAGTCTTCGTAAACAGGGAGCAGTTTTTAATATAAAGCCAATTCAAAGAATGAATAAAAAAGGTCAGTTGGAGTTTTGTGGAACTCGTATTGACATATACATGCCTCCGAACAAGACCCTAGTCGATAAACATGCTGCTAAGAATGCAAGAAGGGCCTACCTGGCAAAGATGATAGCTGCGCGTACATTTATGGATTTTGCCCAAGCATCGCCTCATGACGCAAATAGAGGCGGTATCGATTTTGACACTGCGAATTTAAATATAAGCGTTCAACACCAGGGAAAAGATTTTGATTTGGTAGTCAATCTGTCACAAGTAAAACCTGAAGATGTCCAAGGCATCTCTTTTACCATCCGCAGCATCACCTCGGTTCGTTCTCTTGCAACGCATTCTTTCAATTAATCATCATCAAGTGGTAACTGAATTCATTTGCTTATGAATGATTCTTGAAAAAAGTTGTTTAGCAAGGCATGTCTGATATAATCAACAAAAAGGATTTTATGTCTCTGGCCCACATTTCTTTTGATCGCTCTCAAGTTATAACCTTCTGCCGTAAATGGCAGGTAAGTCGTATGTCCTTTTTTGGCTCTGTCTTAAGGGATGATTTCAGGCCGGATAGTGATGTTGATGTGATTATTGCTTTTAAGCCTGAGTCTCAATGGAGTCTATTTGATATCATTGATATGAAAATGGAATTGGAAGGCATTTTTAAGCGTGATGTTGATCTTTTAGAAGAAGGAACGATCAGGAACCCTATTAAACGCAGATGTATTTATGAGAAGGTTGAGGTAGTTTATGAGTCCCCAAGATAGGGATTTGGGCTATGTTTGGGACATGCAGGACGCAGCGACTCAGGTATTTGATTTTTCAAAGGACAAAACACTCAAAGAGTACCATGAAAATAAAATGTTGCGTCTGGCCGTGGAGCGCTTATTGGAAATTATCGGGCAAGCGGCCAAGGAAGTATCAGAAGAATTTAAGAAACAATATCCATTGGTGCCATGGTCAAGAATTATTGGTTTGCGCAATGTTCTAGCGCATGAATACGGCGAAATTAAAGATGAAAAAGTTTATTTAGTAGCTACCAGAGATATTCTTCCATTGATTGAGCAATTAAAACAAATTCTTAAAGACAATCCAAATAATTCTTAAATCCTCAACTGACTACCGTCAGAATTATCCCTAAAGTAATCAGCAAGGTGCCGATCAATTTGGTGGCCGTGATTTTTTCCTGCAGGAAGAAATGGGCGGCGATGAGGGCGAAGATGTATTGGATGCTGCCTAATAAATAGACATAACTTAATTCTCCTTGGGCCAGGGCGGCAAACCAGAAGAGTAATCCCACCAGCATGGCGGCAGCACCCATCCAGAGGCTTGGAAATTGAACCAACGCTTTTAAGAGCTTTTTTATCCATGATGCACTGGCTGCTCCATCAATGCGATCCGCACTTACCTTAAGGCAAATCTGCCCTACAGTCATCCAAACTTCTGCAATGAGGACCAAGACGAGAGCTTTATTCATGTTCCATTTTTCTTTGTTATTCCCGCGTAAGCGGGAATCCAGTCTTTTTTAATCCGCTTTGTGAAACAAAATAAATACCAATCATGATCAACACAAGCCCCAGCCAGCGCAGGGGGGAGACAAATTCATGCAAGAAGAAAATGGCAGCAATCGGAATTAAAATATAACTGGAACTGGCCAAGGGCAGGGCGACGCTTAATTCAACCTTGGAGAGGATTTTCATCCATAAAAAGAAATTGGAAAGATAAATGATGACACCTAACCAAAACAGAAAAAAATCTTGATGGGGAAAATCCAGGAGATGATGTATACCTTTTTTGATCAACAGTTGGGCAGCGGTGTCCAGCAGATCATTGATCACAATAAATAAGAAGACCTTTAAGGTCAGCTGCTTAATTTTGGTGATTTTTTCCATCGTTTCAGTTCCGGGTCAAAGTTCTCGAATTTAAGAAGAGCGCACAGGCATTTTAACCCGGGGCGCAGGAATTGATAACGGATTTTAATATAAAGATAGACCGGGACAAAGGTAAACTTCAACCGGCGCTTGGGTTCATAACCCGTGGTGCCCATTTCGTAGACCTTAATGCCATGGGCCACGCACCAATTAAAGACTGCCTTAAATTTGACAAAATACAGGTGATATTCCTGGGCCGGCGTATAGTCAAATCCAAGATAGTAATCAAGCAAAACACCATTGGAAACAAGACAAAATACAAAAGCAATCAATTTGCCGTTGATACGCCACAGAAAGAATTTGGTCTCCTGCGGCATGTTGGTTGAGATCAAACGAAAGAAATCTTTAGGCACAATCTCAAATCCCATATCATGGGTTTCCACCGCTTGAAGGTACAAGCCGTAGACTTCATTTAAAGTTGATTCATCCAGGGTTGAAACCAGGCTTGACTCAAGAGGGGCACTGGAAGCTTTTTTGAGTTTGCGCCGAAAGTCATAGCGGGTAGCGCTGCTCAATGACTTTAGATAGTCTTCAAAATCAGAAAAATTAAGCTCCAAACGCGTCATCGGCAGGCTGTCGATCTTCAAAAAGCCGTTTTTGATCAGCGGATTAAAGAAATTGTCATAGGAAGCATCAAAGTCTTTGAAGGCAACGATAGGGGCTTTGATTTTACGCGCCAGGGCCTCCATACGCTGTTCAATGGCTGCCAGTACGCCTGCTTCTCCCTTGGCAAGGCCCATCTGTCCTTGACCTATAGGAATGCCGCAGACAAGGGCCTTGATGCTAAACAAATGGGGGGAAATGCCTTTAAGGGCATTTGTAAAACGACGCAGGGAGCCATTGATGCTCGTATCCAGCGAGTAGTCCACGGTAAAACAGGGGGCCAGGCCGACCAATTCTTTGCGCGCGTAGACAAGGATATAATAAAAGGAGAATTGGTCGAATTTCGATTCATCGAGTGTCTTTAGAAAGGAATATCTTTCTGGAACGAGGGGGAATATCTTATCGAAATCTTCAGGGGAAATATCTTGGATTTTTTTAATGACCCGTGTGCGAAGATGGCCTTTGGGGTGTTTACGGGAAATTTTCATTTTTGAAATTCTATCAGTTTGAAGCTATGAGGTCAATTTGTCTTTATAACGTTTCTGTTCATTTTTTCAATGACAAAGGTTTTATTTCCATTTAATATGTGCCAATGGCTTTATTGAAAATCATTACGTTTTTGTCAGCTTTTCTCCTATTTCAAATTGAGCTCATCATCGCTAAATTATTTCTTCCTAATTACGGCGGCTCTTATTTAGTCTGGGGGGCTTGTATCGTTTTCTTCCAGGCGGTATTGCTGGCAGGATATATTTTTGCCCATTGGTTCCTGCGGCGTTTGGGGGCATCGGCCTATTTAAAGATTCATTTATGGCTCTTATTTATACCTCTTTTATTTTTTCCATTGCGTGATCACCATCTGTCCTTTAACGCATCTTCTCTGCCTCTGGTTTTGGATATCTTTTGGCGCCTGCTGGTGACGATCGGTCCTGTTTTTTTTGCCTTGTCCACCATGAGTCTGGTGACCCAAAGCTGGCTTGGAGAATCTGATCTTCAGGAAAGCCACAACCCTTACGGACTTTATGCGGTTTCAAATTTAGGTTCATTCGCTGCTTTGTTGACCTATCCCTTTGTCTTTGAGCTGTATTTGACCAATACGGATCAATTACAAATTTGGCGGGTTTTATATTTCGTTTTGGTCCTTGCCAATGTATTGGCCTGGCGCATGATCAAGGTGAGTGCCCATTCTCGAAAGGCTGAGCCGGCAGGTGTCAGTGAGCCTGTTAGTCGTGCACATATGTTAGGCTGGCTTTGTTTAGGGGCAGCAGGTGTGGTCATGTTTTTGTCCGTGACTAATATCATTACCTATGAAGTTGCCCCTGTTCCATTGTTGTGGGTGGTTCCTTTGGGGATTTATTTGATGGCCTTTATTTTAAATTTTAAGAAGAACCCCTGGTGTCCCTCATGGATTTCCCGTTCTATCGGGCCGCTCCTGGGCCTGGCAGCGATGATGTATTTTTTGGCACAAAAGCATTTTCTACCGGTCATTATTGTCATTGCGTTACTGTGCGCTTTCCTATTTTTTATCTGCATGTATACCCAGCACCGGTTGATTCAAACCAAACCTTCTTCAAATGCGCATATGACCTTGTTTTATGTGATGATTTCTTTGGGAGGTTTTCTGGGAGGGATATTGACCAGCTGGGTCATTCCGCTCATATCCAACACCCTCATCGAATATTTAGTTGGCCTGCTGTTAGTGGCCCTGATGATGCCTGAGACATTAAATGTCATTCCCGCGAAAGCGGGTCCTCATACCGGACACTCGCAGGTGCTCGGAATACACGTGAAGACTTGTATTTGTATTTTGCTGGTGATAGCGACATTCTTTATCTGGCCTCACTTTGTGAAGGAATATCATCTATGGTCCTTTGTTTTGCTTTGGGTAGCTGTTTATATGGCCTTCTTAGGTTTAGCGTCCAATAAAAAGTTTTTTCTGCTTGTTTTGACAGGTATTATTTTAGCGACGCCTCCTTTGGAGTCCATATGGCAAAATGCCCATTTTATTGTTAAACAAAGGAATTACTATGGCATCTATGAAATCTACGACAATAAGTCTGGCATCAGAGTGTTGGTGCATGGGACGACATTGCATGGCATCGAATTTGTAGATAAGGCCAGACGTCCTGTGCCGTTGGGATATTACAGTCCGATTTCTCCTATCGGCTCTTTATTGATCGCCGATACCTTTCAGGCCAAAAGGGTGGGTGTGGTCGGTTTGGGAACTGGGACCTTAGCCATGTATTCGAAGTTGACAACTTCCATTGACTACTATGAATTAGATGCTGATGTGCAAAAGCTGGCGTCGCGTTATTTTTGGTATTTGGCCAGTGCGCCTGGGGAGGTCAATGTCATTCTGGGAGATGCCAGGCTTTCGCTCACCAAGGCGCCTGATGGGGCCTATGATCTGTTGGTCATTGATGCCTTTAGCGGTGATTCGATCCCTACTCATTTGGTCAATAGGGATGTGTTAGTGGAATACCGTCGAAAGCTGGCCCCGGGCGGAGGCATTGTGTTTCACATTACAAATAGGTATTTGAATTTGGAGCCGGTATTAGCTAAAATTGCTGCAGACTCTGGTGCTTATGTGGCTGTCAAAGATGTGGGGGATGAAGGCATTAACATGCGCTCCATCTGGTGCGTCCTGACGTGGGATGAGAACCGTTTTATCAAACTGATCACCGAGGATGACTGGCAGCCCCTTGAGATAAGTCCCCAGGACCAGGGTCGCATCTGGACCGATGATTATTCAACAATATTGCCCATCATCAACATGGGCGAACTGGCTGTTTCGCTTAAAGTTTTTAAAGTATTTACCTGGTAGAGACGCCATTTATGGCGACTTATAAACGATGCCGTTTCTATCGGGTTTGGATTCTTATATTGAGACGCCATAAATGGCGTCTCTACGAGGATTAACAATGTTTTCGATATTCAAAAAGAAATCCACGGATGAGCAGGTGAGGAAGAATTTGTTTGATTTCCTGGCGGAAATGGAGACAAATTTGGAATTCTTTTATGTGATGGACCAGCGTCAGTTTATCACTCATGGGTTTGTTATCGATGTTTGGCCCTTGGTTAAGGACTTGGACATCATCAAGGGGCATGAAACCATTGAAAAGTATGCCAAGTCCATTGGGGATTTTAACCGTTCTTTAAAAGAACATAAAGAATATGAGGCCTGGTACATTAGTGATGGGAAGAACAAAACTCCTGAAAATGCGCGTAAGCTGCATGCCTTAAAGAACGGCTTGGATGTAAGCTTAAGAAGTTTGGAAGCTGTCATCATCCTCGCGGGTCAGGACCTGGAGAGGGAAATGGTAAAATTAGGTTTACTCAAAGCATGAGTGATGAATTCTTAACGGTATCGGAATTAAACCATTTTATCCGTGATGTTTTAAACAGCGGGTTTCCCAAGAGCCTGTGGATTTGTGGAGAAATCCAAGGCTATGACCGCGGCAAGGACAAAAAGCATGTTTTCTTTGAACTGTGTGAAAAGGACCCCGCGACAAGGGATATCACGGCACGCATCGGTCTTGTTATCTTCGCTCAGGCCAAACCCCGCATTGATGCCATCTTAAGGCAGGCAGAAAACGCCTTTGAACTCAAAGATAATATTGAGGTCAAATTTCTCTGCAAGGTGGATTTCTACCCTGGCCACGGCCAGGTGCGTTTGATCGTGGAGAGCATAGACCCTGTCCATACCCTGGGCAAGATCGCCCAGGACCGCCAGCGCCTGATTGCGCTGTTAAAGCAAAAAGGGATTTTAGATAAAAATAAGCAATTATTACTTCCCGAAGTCATTTTGAACATTGGCCTTATTACTTCTTATGATTCTGCGGCGTATCATGATTTTATTTCTGAACTTAAGGGTAGCGGGTATTCCTTTAAAGTATTTTTAATCAATTCCGTGATGCAGGGTAAGAATACGGAGGCCTCCATCATCAAGGCGCTCATGGCACTTTCCGGTATGAGCGAGGTGGATGTCATTGTTATCACCCGCGGCGGCGGGTCCATCGCAGAGCTTAGCAGTTTTGACAACGAGAAAATTGCCATGGCCATAGCTCAAATGAGGGTCCCCGTTTTAAGCGGCATTGGTCATGAAATAAACACCACTGTCACCGATTTGACAGCCCACACTTTCGCCAAGACTCCCACCGCCATTGCTAAATTTCTGGTTGAGCGGCTGGAAGAATTCTTAAAGGTAGTCGAGGAGCGCCAACAACGGCTTCTAAATGCCCTGGAAGGGGCCCTGCGTCTTAATCGCACCAAACTCAAGGACAATGCTTTCTTCCTGCAGACACGGACGCTGGGATTGATCAAAGGCCATCACCAGCGTCTAGCCAGTATTACAGACGCCATCAAACGCTCGCCGGCTGTCCGGTTTAAGGGATCCAGAAAATCCTTGGCAGAAGCCCAAGAACATCTAAAGAAAATAATTTATTTGCACCTACAAAGTTCAAGGACTAAAATATGCCAGTACCAACAATTAGCCCATATGGCTGACCCTCATCAGATACTTAAACGCGGCTTTAGCATTACCAGAGATAGCCAAGGGCGTTTGCTTCGATCTGTGAAGGACACCGCGCACATTAAAAGTATGACGACACAATTAGTAGACGGCGTCATTACCAGTGAGATCATCCATGAAAAAGTCTGATGTCGCTGAACTCCAATACCGCAAAGCAATCGAACGGCTGGATGAGATTATCGGTCAAATTGAAAGCGATGAGATAGATGTTGATGAATTGTCTTTGCGTGTCAAGGAAGCAGTGAACTTAGTCAAGCTCTGCAAGGCCAAGATCGACAAGGCTGAATTGGAAGTTAAGCAGGTTGTCGATGATTTTGCCAAGGAATCCAAAGGCCAAGCGCCGCTGGGAGAGTAAGGCAACGGTATAGGGCTTGCAGATAGAAAAGAGGCGGGATTATGGTTGTTCTTTATACGGCCCTTATTATGTTGGTTTGCGCGTTGGTTTTATTTAATACCTATCGCCTCTGGTTTATGGTTGATGCCCGCCGCCGCGGTAAATTGCCGCCCAAAGGCCGCGCCACCATGTTTGACGTCCGCCATTTGTTGATGGAGGGCGAAAAAGAATTGGCGATCCAGGTTTATTGCGAAATTTTTCAAACCACTCCCTATAAAGCCAAAAAAGACGTTGAAGATCTCGAACGCAGCCTGAAAGTTTAAAATCCTAATTTATGATAATTCCTGCGTGGCTTTTTAGCCGATGGATGGCTTTGATTTATCTGGCTGCGTTTTGGTCTTTGGGTGTTCAGGTTTTAGGCCTTATCGGCCACCACGGAATTTTACCTGCCGGCGAATTCTTAAATTTTATCAAGCAACAGGTGGGCTCCAGCCGATTTTGGGCAGCGCCGACACTTTGCTGGTTTGTGAGTAGCGACGGATTCCTGTTGTTTTTATGTTGGGGCGGGGTCCTTTTATCTTTACTGTTGTTACTGGGTGTCATGCCGGGGCTGATGAGTTTTGGGCTCTGGCTTTTTTATTTGTCATTGACAGTGGTGGGCCAGGATTTCTTAGGCTTTCAGTGGGATAATTTATTATTGGAAGCGGGCGTATTGTTGATTTTCGTATGTCCGCATCCTTTTCGGTTGCAATATAAACCTTGGGTTGTGCCCTCTGTTCTCATTGTCTGGCTCTTGCGCTGGTTGCTTTTCCGGCTGATGTTTGAATCCGGCATGGTCAAGCTACTCAGCGGAGATGTCAACTGGTCTCATTTGACCGCATTGACCTATCATTATTGGACCCAGCCCTTGCCCAATGTGATCAGCTGGTATGCCAATCAATTACCTCTTTGGTTCCAGAAGCTCTCTTGCCTTTTCTTGTTTGCCGTTGAACTTTTTATCCCATTTCTAATTTTTTGTGGCCGCTGGGCCCGGCTAATCGCCTTTTTTGCAATTACAACGCTGCAGCTATTAATCATTCTCACCGGCAACTACTGTTTTTTCAACTTATTGGCCATCGGCCTGTGCCTGACTCTTTTAGAAGATGAACACTTCAAGTTCATACCCTTCACCTTTAAGAGATCTTCAGCCGCAGAGGAGGGAATCTTTTATAAGGTCGTAGTTGCCATAGTCGCCTCCATTATTTTGGTGGTGAGCCTTGCTCTTATGGCTGATTCTTTAGGCCACATTCCAATATCCAAACCTATTGGAAAATTAATTGCCGCGGTCAGTCCCTTGCGTAGTATTAACAATTATGGCCTTTTTGCCGTCATGACCACACAGCGCAATGAGATCACCATTGAAGGCAGCAACGATGGAGAGCATTGGCTGCCCTACGAATTTAAATACAAGCCGGGGAATATATATCAAGCTCCCCGTTGGGTGATGCCTTTTCAGCCGCGTTTAGATTGGCAAATGTGGTTTGCGGCCCTGAGTACCTGGAGAGATAATCCCTGGTTCATGGCCTTGATGATCCGCATCCTGCAAGGGGAACCCACCGTCTTAAGTTTATTGGCCCGCAATCCTTTTGGGGACCATCCGCCACGATATATCCAAGCTTCTTTTTGGGAATACCATTTTACCAATCTTAAAACACGTGGTCCCCACGGTCTCTGGTGGCAAAGAGAAATAAAAGGATTGTACTGTCCAACCATTTCATTATCCGGAATTGCATCCTAGCAGAAAGGTTAAAGAATGATCCATCCCTCTCAGTTTTTTAAGAAAACAAGTCACCATTCCCTAATAGTCCTGTGCCTATTTATGATGAGCGGCTGTGGGGATAAGCAGGCTCCCAAGAAGACTGCGGCGGATCCATCAAGTGATGGTTCCTATCTCCAGCAGGCCGTTGCTCTTGATCATCAAGGCAATCTTGATGATACCCTACAGATTTTAAATAAGGCCATCCAAATAAATCCAAATGATGCCAAGGCGTACGGCGCAAGGGGCGATATTTATGTTAAGAAACATGAATTTGATGAGGCGATGGAGGATTTTAATAAATCGATAACCCTTGATTCCAATTTTGCCGCGGCCTATGCAGCCCGGGGGCTGATTGAAACTGGCGTGAAGAACCAGGTTGACCAGGGACTGGAAGATTTTAATAAAGCGATTGGATTAAATCCAAATGAGGTGAAGTATTATCAATACAGGGCTGATATTTACAGCAATAAGGGAGACTATAGTGACGCTGTGGGAGATTATTCTAAAATCCTGGAGTTGAATCCTGCGTTAAAGAATATCTATTCCCTTCGGGGTTTGGCCTATTTGATGCAAAATAAGTATACCCAAGCGCTCCAAGATATTAATCACGCGATATTAGATAACCAGAATGTAGAACAGAATTATAATAACCGGTGCTTTTGTTATGATAAGTTGGGGCAATACGATAAGGCCCTGGTTGACTGTAATAATGCCATCGCCTTGGATGCGAGTGTGGCGGATACTTATGATACGAGGGCTGCCGTTTATTTGCATAAAAAAGATTATGATAGGAGTTGGGCGGATGTCAGACGGGTCAAGGCTTTAGGAGGCAAAGTATCTTCTGATACGCTAAAGGCGCTAAAAAAAGAGAGTAATAGAACATAAGAGTAAATTGTGGTAAATTTTATAGTCGTTCCGCTGACATTCTGAGCCCCTCAGGGCGAAGAATCTCATTTAAAAAAATAGGTTGATCGTGTCTGATTGTATCTTTTGCAAAAATTTACCGAAAGTATTAGAAAATGAACTGGCCTATTGTCTCTATGACATTAAACCCATCACCAAAGGCCATATGCTTGTGATTCCCAAGCGGCATCATCTTACGACTTTTGAATCAACGCCGCAGGAGATCCAAGCGGTCTTTGAATTGATTCAACAGGCCAAAGAGTTATTGCTTAAAGAACTTAAGCCGGATGGATTTAACATTGTGGCCAACTGCGGGGAGGCCGCCGGTCAAATTGTCATGCACGCTCATGTGCATTTACTGCCCCGTTATAAGGGCCAGCATGTTGATCTGAGAGTTGTTATTCATTAAGGGAGCTGATCATTATGTCCAGATTTCCATGGAAAGAAGCTAAGAAATTTGAAGAGATCAAATATCATAAGATGGAAGGGATCGCCAAAATCACCATCAATCGTCCTGAGCGCCGCAACGCTTTTACGCCGGTAACGGTCAAGGAAATGATGAATGCCTTGGAGGATGCCCGTGACGATGAACGCATTGGTGTTGTCATCCTGACAGGTGAGGGAAAGGATGCTTTTTGTTCCGGCGGGGACCAAAAAATCCGGGGGGACGCCGGCTACAAGGACAAGGATGGGACCAACCGTTTAAATGTATTGGACTTTCAGCGGCAAATCCGTTCCTGCCCCAAACCGATCATCGCGATGGTGGCGGGCTTTGCCGTGGGCGGGGGACAGATTCTCCAGATGGTCTGCGATCTTTCCATAGCTGCGGATAATGCAATATTCGGGCAGACCGGACCCAAGGTCGGCTCTTTTGATGGCGGTTTTGGTTCAAGTTATATGGCGCGCATCGTCGGCCAGAAGAAGGCCCGCGAGATCTGGTATCTTTGCCGGCAGTATAAAGCTAAAGAAGCATTACAGATGGGCCTGGTCAATACCGTTGTTCCTTATAAGAAATTGGAAGAAGAAACAGTGCAGTGGTGTAAGGAAATTTTACAACATTCGCCTTTGGCGATCCGTTGCCTTAAGTCTGCCATGAACGCTGATTGCGACGGGCAGGCAGGTTTACAGGAACTGGCAGGTAATGCCACACTTTTATTTTACATGACCGAGGAAGGCCAGGAAGGCCGCAATGCCTTCGTCCAAAAACGAAAACCCGATTTTGCCCAATTTCCTAAAAGACCCTGACATTTTCCCTCCCCCTTTTGGGGAGGGCTAGGGAGGGGGATAGATTATCCTAAAAAATTGGCTCCTAGCCATTCGTCCAAAAACTTTACCAGCTGCCATAGCGCCGGTGGTCATCGGCACTGCCATGGCCCTGGGTGATGGGCTTTTCCATGGACCTTCAGCCTTGATGGCCCTTTCAGCGGCCCTGTGCATTCAAATTGGCACTAATCTGGCCAATGATTATTTTGATTTTAAAAAAGGGGCAGACACGGCTGATCGCAAAGGTCCTATTCGCGTGACCCAGGCAGGACTGATTAAACCTGAAGTGGTCCTGACAGCGGCCATTGTTTTCTTTGCGTTGGCAGCCTTGTCTTCCGTTTATTTAATTCACCGCGCGGGTATCTGTATTTTGATTATTGCGGTTACATCCATCATTTCCGGGATTTTTTATACGGCAGGTCCCAAGCCTTTAGGATACCTGGGGCTGGGAGATATATTTGTGCTTATCTTTTTTGGCCCTGTGGCTGTCGGAGGTACCTATTTTACCCAAGGGCTGGAAATTAATTGGGCTGTTATCGTGGCAGGTTTGGCGCCGGGGTTTTTGTCTACAGCCATTTTAGCCGTGAATAATTTGCGTGATATTGACACGGACCGCCGGGCAGGAAAACTCACCTTGGCTGTCCGTTTTGGCCGCTCCTTTGCCATGAGCGAATATTTGTTTTGTATTATCGCTGCGACACTCATCCCATTTGCTGTTGTTCTTATCACGGGAGACCATCAAGGCATTGCCTTTGCCTCCTTGATAGGTTTTTGTGCCATTCCTTGTGTTAAAACCGCTTTTACCCATTTGGACGGTGCAGGTCTTAACCGCGTCTTGGGCCAAACCGGCCGCTTATTATTGATCTACTGTGTTGTCTTTTCATTAGGTTGGTTGCTGTGCAGCCGTTAACGGTCTGTAGCTGTGACTTTTCGCCTTTTAAAATCCTTTTCTTGAAGCCTTTTAGTTTTGCCGGCACCACGATTTCCGAGCGACGGGGATTTTATCTGACCCTCAAAACAACCGAGGGATTGACAGCCCAGGGTGAGATTGCGCCCCTGGAGGGACTCAGCCCGGAAACCAGCCGGCGTACTAAACATGATTTGACGGAAATCCGGTCTTTTTTGATGGGGTTAAGAATTCCAATTGAAAAAGACGCGCTGCTGGAGCAATTGCGCCATGAGCCGCACCTGTTAAATGTTTGCGGGTCCGTGCGTTTCGGGGTTGAGTCTGCCATCTTGATGCTGGCATCCAAAGCCAACAATCAGAGTTTGGCGGAATTTCTGAGTACAGAACTCCATGATGTGCATACAGCTGTTTTGCTTCAAGGAAGCCATCAGGAAGTCATGGCCGATTTTAAGCGATTCCAAGCCCAAGGGGTCAAGGTCTTCAAATTAAAAGTGGGGGACCGTAATATTGCTTTAGATGTCAAAAAGGTCAATGATATCCGTATCCTGTTAGATCAGGAATCGTATTTACGTCTAGATGGCAATCGTGTCTGGAGCTTTAAGGAGGCCTGCATCTTTGCCCAGTTGGTGGGCAATCAAAAGATTGATTTCATTGAAGAGCCTATGGATGATGTGACCCGGTTGGATGCCTTTCATCAGCAGACCCGCATGCGTATTGCTTTAGATGAAACACTCACGGTCATGCGCAGCGGCATCAGGGCCCCTGGACGCTGTACGGTGCCTATAGCGGACCAGGAAGGGGTCATCGCTTATGTGCTTAAACCGATGATCTTAGGGTTAGTCCCATCGTTGGATTGGATACAGGAGGCCAAGCTTTCAAAGCGTAAGGCGATCATCTCTTCGGCCTTTGAATCACCTTTAGGTTTTCACCTCTTGGCTAATTTGGCCTGTGTCAGCGGACAAATCGCCGGCCTTGGCACCGAACGCTGGTTCAAGGACGTCAAGCCCATTGTCGGTGATAATGGGATTATCAACAAAGAATCTTTAAAATGAATCCACATTTCTCTATCGTCTGGGCCACCCGTCAGATTAAAAATCCCCAATTGTCGTTGTATATTGTCTCCGCCGTCAAACAATTAAAGGGCATGGGCATCAAGGCGGGTGACCGTGTCGCCATTTGTGCTGAGAACAGCGTTGAATACATCATTTTACTGCTGGCTTTATGGCATATCAAGGCCCTGGCAGCCACGATAAGTCCACGCTGGCCTGATAAAACAATAAGTGCCTATGCCGCTAAAATCAACGCCCCGCATGTCTTTCGCTCCGGGGATATTAAGCACATCATTTGTTTTGATGCTCGTCAGCAAATGGAAGCCAAAGAGGAATTTAAAGATTTCGATGTTGACCAGGAAGTAACGATCATCGCGACTTCCGGGACAAGTGGCGAGGCCAAGGCAGCCGTGCATACCTGGGGCAATCATTTTTATAGTGCGCAAGGTTCAAATTCTATCATCCCGTTGACCAATGCCGATCGCTGGCTTCTTTCATTACCTTTATATCATATCTCGGGCATCGCTATTTTGGTGCGGTGTTTGATGGCAGGGGCAGGTTTGGTAGTCATGACCGATGGTGATTTGACAACGGCTTTGAGGCGTGCTCAGGTCACTCATGTTTCCTTGGTGGCCACCCAGTTACAGCGATTATTGGAGGATAAGGACAACCACTCCTTATTACAGTCTTTAAAAGTCATCTTGCTAGGAGGTTCTGCGGTGCCGCGAACCCTTGTTGAGCAATCATTGGCATTGGGTCTGAATATTTATTTAAGCTATGGTTTGACTGAAATGTCCTCTCAGGTTGCTACGGGTAAGGTTGTGGACGCGCATAAGCCCTCTGTTAAAGCGCTGCCGTACCGGCAACTATGCATTTCTTCCGAAGGCGAAATCCTGGTTAGGGGCGAAGTATTGTTCAAAGGCTACGTCTCCGGCACCAAACTCCATTTACCCGTCATTGAGGGCCCCATGAAGCATTCTTATTCTACATGTCATTCCCGCGAAAGCGGGTCCTCAAACCGGACACTCGCGGGAGCTCGGAATCCAAAAGAGAACATCCAATGGTTTCCGTCAGGTGATATTGGTTATCTGGACAACGAGGGTTTCTTGACCGTCACCGGACGGCGCGACAGCATGTTTATTTCCGGCGGAGAAAACATTCATCCAGAAGAAATTGAAAAGGCGCTATTAAGTATCCCGGGGGTCAAGGAAGTTATTGTTGTTCCCAAAGAGGACAAGGAGTTCGGCCAGCGTCCGATAGCCTTTATTCAATTTACTGGAGAACCATTGAAAGAAGAATATTTAATTACCTGCCTGCAGGCTGTCTTACCGCGTTTTAAAATCCCAATCGCCTTTTTCCCCTGGCCTGAGAATTTAATCAGCCAGGGAATAAAAATTTCTCGCCAAGAATTCCTAAAAAAGCTACCCCGTCGATAGTTATATGTTATCGTTGATATTGTTTAAGGTTAAACAAATGAATTCAATCTCAAATTTAATTATTAATCAAATCTAAAATTTTCTTTTTATCAGAGAAGGAGAACGGACTAGCGGGAGAACGGAGAACAGGAGAACGAGAACAGAGAACGAGAGAACGGACCAAGAGAACGGACCAGGTCACTGAGCG
>CAZKUL010000010.1:0-7030 GCA_964555945.1 uncultured Planctomycetales bacterium | reverse complement strand
AGAGAACGGACCAGGTCACTGAGCGGGGACAGGTCAAAATAAAAGATGAAATAAAAAGAGAATATGGTAAAATAAAGTCCCCCAAATGAATTAATCAATATTTAAAATCCCCCTATAAAAAGGGGGTTTTATGTCTAGGGTCTTACGAAATCAACAATTGTATGAAGGTTGTTACGCGCATATAATTTCCCGTTCGATTCGGAAATTGAAATTATTTAACGATGAAGAAGATTTTCGATTTTTTAAGGGCCTTCTTGTTCAGGCCAAAACACAAGCAAAGTTCAAAATATATCACTATTGTTTTATGCAAACACATTTTCATTTGGCGGTAAGGATGGGGGGTCTCAAAGATTTTTCCTTTGCTATAAGAGATGTCAAACGGAGTTATGCATATAGATTTCATACGAAGTATAAATTAAGTGGGCCGATTTGGCGCGAAAGATTTAAAAGTTTGCTTATAGAAGATGAAAATTATTTGTATGCGTGCGGGAAATACATAGAGGCAAATCCAGTAAAAGCACAATTGGTTAAGCAGGCAAAAGATTGGAATTACAGTTCAAGAAGGTGTCATGAATTATTTGAGATAGATGAGTTGGTTGATGACTACGAAAAAGGTGTTAAGGCCAATGAAGAGATAGTAATGGACGAGGCAGATTTTGAAAGAGGAAGTGTGATAGGTTCTGATTTTTTCAGATTTCAATTCTTTGAGAATCGAAAACGTTCTGACCTGCCTCTTTAGAGTGACCTGGTCCGTTCTCTGTTCTCCTAGAAGGATCACATGTCATTAATTATTCGCGAAGGGCCTTTTCAACCTTCACCTACCCAAAATTTTAATTATTTCATCCTTAGCTATTTATTGAAAATGTAGAAAAATGGCGCTACGTCATCTGGAATAAAAACCAGTGAATTTAAAATTCCCGTAAATAATCCTAAACCGAGAAATAAAATACCCACCGATCGAACCCATCTATTCTCTGTCTCAAATGCATAAGCACTGAGTATAGCCAAAGCTGGAATTGCAGGGACTACATATCTTGTTTGGAACCCCCAGCCATTTATTCCTAATATGGTTAGCGGTATGAGAAAAGAAAGCGCCCATATGAGTTCTGCATTAATGAATTTCTTCTTTAGTGCGATAAGAATGCTTATAAAACCAAATAAATAAATGGGAGCAATTAGAATTAGATGTGTCACGTAAAAATGCCAGGGTCTATGGACAATCATGCCTATGAAAGAGAACGTTTTTATTGATCCCATAGATGGTTTGGCCCACGATGGAAAAAGGGTGCCGTAAATATTATAAAAATAAATATACCAGGGAGAACATGTAAGGATGGCGGCTGAGAGAAAATAAACAAGGTAAATCATTTTTTGTTTTGAGATTCCATCTTTAAACAGCAAAAATAGGAATGTAAAGACAGTGAATAGGCCAGGTTGTTTTGTTAAAAGGCATAAGCCAAAAATGATTCCTGATAAAACAAAGTATGGCTTTTGATTATTTCTTACAGCTAGCATGAATGTCCATACCGTAAGTGTTACTAAAAATGCAAGAAGGGCATCTATCCAGATCCTCATTGCACAAAATAGTAATAAAGGACAACAAAAGGTAATGAACGCTGAAATTAATGCTTTTTTACTGCTATATAATCGACGACAGATATCGTAAGTCAGTAGAATTGTGAGTACGCCTGAAATTACAGACACCATTATCATCCAATTCTGCCCAAAGAAATAAGTAATAAGAGCTAAGCAAAAAATGAAGAATGGAGGATGGTGGAATAAAGAATGATCATATATTTGGTGAGGAAGATTTTTTAAGATGCTCGTTTCCTGCAGGGAATATTGCGCATGATGTTGCAATGCCTGTAGGGCCAATGTCTGATATATGATTTCATCATTTTCATTATGCGGCCTGATCAATGCTGGCAAGCGGATAATTATGGAAAGAAGAATAATTAAAGTAAGTATGTAAAATGAATTCCGATCTTTTACCAATTCAAGTCCTTTTTGATGACATCCAAGATCATATTCAATTCTATATGAGTACAGGTGTCAATCTTTTCAATCTATGGCAGGATAAATGATTAAAGAATGCGGACGGTTTAATTCAAGAATTCTTATGCTGATGCGCCACATAAGATTTAATCAACACATTAATGCGTTTTAATAGTTCTTTGGTGAGGGTATCATTTGGGCGGCTGCTGATAGTTTTTGTCGACCGTCCGGCAATGATCTCATCTAATTCCCGCAGGATGCGTCCATAGGCGCCGATCATATTGTGGGACACGATATAAGCGCCAATTAAAGTCAACACGAAAATCAAGCACATGAAGAAAACCATCAATCCTGAAAGTTTGTTGACCAAATCTATCGAAGCTGGAAATGACCTGTGAAATAGGGCTTTACAAAAAAAAAGGTTGCCCAATATGACCATGCAGATAAATGTCAGAAAAATTAATGCAGAGGGGAAAAAGGCCAGAATAATGATTTCCCTCTGGAATTTATTATGGGTGGCAAAGATGGCGCGGGGTTTATTGACGGCTGGGAGGCTCACTAGGCTTTCTCCTTTTTCTGGTATTGTTCCAGGGCATGGCGCAGGGCCGCAGGCAGGGGGATTTTTTTACGCGTTTTCTGATCAATGGTCACATGCACGGTTTTGGCAGTGCCGACCAGGGTTTTGGCGCGCTTGAGGGTGTATTCAAATGAAAATGACGTTTTGCCGATATGACCTATGCGGATGGCGATGACAATTTCATCCCCGACGAACACAGGAGTGATGTAATCCGATTCAGCGTGTACGATGGGCAGGAAATACCTGCTGCCTTTAAGCATGTGGGCGAAGCCCCAGCCAAATTTTTCCAGCAGGTCTTCATAGGCATCGTGGATGATTTTAAACTGATTGGCAAAGAATATGATGCCCGCGGCGTCAGTATCGTGCAATCGGATCTTGGTTGTATAGGTAAACATGATTCTGATTATACCAAACCATTGACAAATACAAAGAAGATTGTATTATGTCTTTTACTTCGATTTTGGCGGCATTTTTCTGTTTGAGGTTTGAAACATTGGCAACAATGAGGTTTAAGGATGGCGCTGGTCAGTATCAATAGAAAGGCTTTAATCGCGGAATTTATCGGCACCTTTACCTTGATTTTTATAGGTGTGGGATCAATTGTCGCGGACCATGTGAGCGGAGGGAAGGTTGGAGTGGTCGGTATTGCCCTGGCCCACGGTTTGGCCATCGGGGTCATGGTCTCGGCCACAGCTGCCATCAGCGGAGGACATTTAAACCCTGCGGTAAGCATTGCGTTGTGGTCCGTACAGAAAATTGACACTTTCAATTGCTTCTGCTATGTCATGGCCCAATGTTTGGGCGGTATTTTTGCTTCCTTTTTAATATTATTGGCCGTGCCTTTGGATGCTTTAACCGCGGTGGGGATGGGGACGCCGGCTTTAGGGGCAGGGATCTCCGCGCCGATGGCGCTTCTTACTGAAATGGTGTTGACGTTCTTTTTAGTTTTTGTCGTCTATGGGACCGCCGTTGATTCCAGGGCTCCCAAATTAGGCGGATTGTTTATCGGTTTGACGATAGCCATGGATATATTAATGGCTGGTCCCATCACCGGTGGCGCCATGAATCCCGCGCGTTATATTGGTCCGGCCCTCTTAGGCGGCGGTTTACAAAATGCCTGGATCTATTGGTTGGGACCGGTCGTAGGCGGCGTTCTGGCTGCACAAATTTGTAAAACACAATTGAACGAAGGGAGTTGAAATGGCAGAACGTACAGGTGTTATTACCATGAAAGGTAATCCGTTAACCTTGACAGGGCATGAGGTCAAGGTCGGGGACCAGGCCCCTGATGTCACCTTGGTGGCCAATGATCTTTCTGAAGTTAAGTTATCTTCCTTTAAAGGAAAAAAAGTCGTCCTATCGGTTGTCCCCTCGTTGGATACGCCGGTCTGCGATCTTCAGACCAAGAGATTTAATAAGGAAGCCTCCGCGCTTACGGATGTCGTTATCCTGACGATCAGCAAGGACCTGCCTTTTGCCCAAAAGAGATGGTGCGGGGCCGCTGGAGCGACAGCCGTGAAAACACTGTCTGATTTTCGCGGTAATTTTGGCGAAACCTATGGCGTCCTCATCAAAGGTCTAGGTCTGCTCGCCCGTTCCATTTTTGTGATCGACGAGAACGGCAAGGTCACCTATGTCCAATTAGTCAAAGAAGTGGCCAGTGAGCCCAACTACGATGAAGTGCTCAAGGCCGTCAAGAATGATGCTTGTGGCTGCGGGCATAAACATTAAACTCATGTGTCATCCTGAGCGCTAGCGAAGGATCTTAATAAAATATACGAAGGAGTCCCCCTATGGCCTATACATTACCCCCGTTAGCCTATCCGTACAATGCCCTGGAACCGCACATTGATGCGCGTACCATGGAAATCCATCATACCAAACATCATCAAGCCTACATTAACAATGTGAACAATGCCATCAAGGGCAAGCCGGAATTGGAAAATAAATCCGTCGAGGAATTGATTTCAAATTTGGCCGCAGTACCTGAGGATATCCGCACCGTGGTACGTAATAACGGCGGCGGACACGCGAACCATACTTTTTTCTGGACCATTATCGGGCCCAAAGCCGGCGGTCAGCCGCAGGGCAATGTGGCTGCGGCCATTAATCAGGCTTTTGGTTCTTTTGATGCCTTTAAAGAAAAATTTGCCCAAGCAGCCACCACGCGTTTTGGCAGCGGCTGGGGTTGGTTGGCCCTCACCAAGGAGGGAAAGCTTGAGATTGCCTCCACAGCCAATCAGGACAGTCCCTTGATGGAAGCAAAGACTCCCATTTTAGGTATTGATGTCTGGGAGCACGCCTATTATCTGCATTACCAAAATCGACGTCCGGATTACATCGCGGCATTTTGGAATGTTGTCAACTGGCAGGAAGTCGAAAAACGTTTTAACGCGGTTAAAAAGTAACCATTGAGTTTTGCGTGCAAGTGGTTATTTTTCTTTTCTCGACGATCTATGACAACGACAAGGCCCAAAAAATATTAAAAAGTAATTGACTGGGGATTTTAATCAAACTACTATATGTAGTATTACTTCGTTTACTCATGCGTACATATAGTACTTTTTAATAAGAAATATTAACCTACCGCAGGATGGCTGCCGAGGGCATTGCCATCTCGCAAAACGGAGGAATAGGGGATATATGTCTCAAGACACCGCTGCTAATTTCGACATCAAGGTCCAGAAGCGTAATGGTCAAATCATCGAATTTATCCCCAACCGCATCACTCACGCTGTCGCTAATTCGTTTAAAGAGCAATTTGGCCTTCCCCGGGAATCTGAACTTAGTGAAGAGGTCATGAAAAATGCCCAAAAGGTGACTGATTGTGTGGTGGCGGTGCTTAAAGAGAGGGGCGTGCAGCGGCCATTTTTAACGGTGGAAGAGATCCAGGATGAAGTGATCCGGCAGCTTTATGAAAACGGTTATAAGGAGGCCGGAGAGCGCTATGCCAGTTATCGCCGGTTTCACGCCGAGCGCCGCAAATTATTTGAATTGTATTCGGTGATCAAACGCGATGGCAAGGTGGTTTCTTTTAAGCAGGAAAAAATCGCTTTGGCCATTGCCAAGGCCTTGATCGCCCAAAATAAGGGCGTCTATAATGAGATTTTAATTGAAAAAGCCCAGGAGTTGACCGAGAAGGTTGTCTCCGAGATCCGCACCCGCTGGCCGGATGGCAAATCCATCCATATTGAAGAAGTGCAGGATATTGCTGAAAAAGTGATCATGGCGGCGGGATATCATGAGGTGGCCAAGCGCTACATCATTTATAGAGAAGACCGCGCCAAAGTCCGTCGTAACCGCGCTCAAGTCCAGATGGAGGAATCCATTGAATGGGTCAAGAACGTCGTCATCAAAAATGAAAAGGGTGTTGAACGGCCTATTGATTTAGATGAAGTGCGTTTTAGGTTTGAGACCTGCTGTAAAGGGTTGGCTGATGTGTCGGTTGATAAGCTTTTTAAGGAAGCTGTAAAAAATTATTTTAATGGCATGACTGACCGCCAGCTTTTTCAGGCCAATGTCATGTCCGCACGTACCTTTATAGAGAAAGAACCCAATTACGGCTTTGTAGCTGCCCGCTTATTGCTTTTAATGGAGTACCAGGAGGCTTTGGGGCAGGAAGTTTCTTTTGACCGCATGAAGGCCGAATATGTGGACTATTTGGCAACCTATATCCAAAACGGTGTCCGCTATGAATTATTGGATCCTACCTTAAAGCTTTTTGATTTGAAATTGCTCGGCAAGGCCATTGTCCCTGAGCGTGATTTTATTTTTCGCTACATGGGCCTGCAGACCTTATATGACCGTTATTTTATCCATTGGGAAGACCGCCGCATTGAATTGCCCCAGATTTTCTGGATGAGGGTGGCCATGGGATTGGCCGCCAATGAGGGCCTTCACAAGAACCAAAAGGCCATCGAATTTTATAATATCCTCTCGACATTCCGTTTCATGTCTTCAACCCCGACTCTGTTTAATTCAGGCACCCGTCATCCGCAATTATCTTCCTGCTTTTTAACGACCATTGAAGATGATTTGTTCCATATTTTTAAGTGTATCCAGGATGATGCCATGCTCTCTAAATGGAGCGGGGGATTGGGCAATGACTGGACCTCGGTCAGGGCCATGGGCAGCCGCATCAAAGGCACCAACGGCAGAAGCCAAGGCGTTATTCCCTTTTTGAAAGTGGCCAATGATACCGCTTTGGCGGTCAACCAAGGCGGCAAACGCCAGGGGGCCATGTGCGCTTATCTGGAAGTGTGGCATTTGGATATTGAGGATTTTCTTGAACTGCGCAAGAATACGGGGGATGAGCGCCGCCGGACGCATGATATGCACACGGCCAGCTGGATACCGGATTTGTTTATGAAAAGGGTCAAGCATAACGCGGACTGGACTTTGTTTACGCCCTCCGAGGCACCGGACCTGCATCATATCTATGGTAAGGCCTGTGAGAAG
>CAZKUL010000009.1:27747-35896 GCA_964555945.1 uncultured Planctomycetales bacterium | reverse complement strand
ATTTGGATGGAACTCTTTGTTGGATTTAGATGTCTAATCAATACCGGCCAACAAAGGGATTGACCTGCGGGTGTATTCAGAGTTATAATTAAGTAGTTCTATAAAGTAAAGGTTTGGAGGGATTTATGAGAATTATAACAAAGATTTTATTTTTAGTTTTATTCCTAGGTCTATTAGTCATTCGTCCCACATCCTCTTACGCGTATTGGCATGGTCATGGGCATAGCTATGTGGGGATTAGTTTTGGCTGGCCTGGGCCCTATTATGGTTATCCTTATTATCCCTATTATCCTTACGCTGAACCTTATTATCCAGGTGTTGTGGTGGCGTCTTCCAGCTACCAACCGGTTGTGGTCAATGGGGTGACGTATTATGTAAATAACGGGGTGTATTATATTTATACTCAGTATGGTTATCAAGCGGTGGCAGCTCCGGGGGGCGCAGTGACTCAAGCAGCGCCGGCGGCACCTGTGACCGCAACTTCTTCCGATAATAATTCGATTACCATTAATATCCCTAATGCCAAGGGCGGTTATACCGCGGTCGTCATAAAGAAGTCAGGGAACGGGTTTGTAGGGCCTCAAGGTGAATTTTATGCTGAGTTCCCTAAAGTGTCCCAGCTTCAGACCATGTACGGAAAATAAGTGTTCGAGGAATTTTCTTGAGGGGGAGATCTATGCAAAGAAAAATTTTGTTTTTAGGCCTATCAGTATTGATATTGGCAGGGTGTGCCACGAGTACTAGTTATATCAACTATACCACTCAGCGTTTTCCGCCCAAGGATCCTTATTTTACGGTTAATGTTTATTCTCAGTCGCAGCCACTTAGTGCCGGCAATCCTTATTATGTGATTGGCAAGGTGTCTGTTGAAGGTTTTGCCAGCAATGGTGTGACCCCTGGGACGCTCACCGCCCAAGCCCAAGATATAGCCAGAAAAAGAGGGGCTGATGCTATCATTAATGCCAGTACCGAAGTTTTTCGGTATTATTATGGCGATACCTTATTGCGATTTAAGGGCGAATTGATTGTCTACGCTCCGTCTGCTTCAAAGTGACATTCACCGCAACGTTGAATGGTCCTCATGCCGGACACTCACAGTTGTTCGTCATCCTGAGCCAACAGGCGAAGGATCTCGTCTCTGAATTCACCCACACCGGAACATCTTACATCGAACTCACGTTGGTTACTTGTTTAAATATCTTGCAGAAAGCTTGTAAGTGATACGTTCTTGCCTTATAATTTAAGACATTCAAAGAACAGTAATTAACAAGGAGGAAAAACGTGGAAAATAAGAAGATTAACGTGTTTTTTTATCTGGTGGTGATTTTCTTTCTTTGCGTTATTTTAATCTTAATCAGAGACTTTAATACCAGCAGGGTGAGCGAATATAATCAATACACCAATTTCATGGTCAGGATTGTAAACCAAAAGAATGCCAAGATCCGGGTGCTTTATCACCTTTTATTGATAAAAGAAAAAGAAAATGCGTATTTGAGGAACACCTTAGGAGAGACACGTAACGATCTTGAGTCTTTAACCAGAAAATTAGCGCAACCGCAGGCGCAACCAACACCGCCACCTGCAGCTGTGGTGAACGCTCCCGCAGCACCAGCAGCTGGAAGTAAATAAAGCGTATTGAGATATTTTTAATTTCTATCTAGCAGAATGGGATAAATATCATCAAAATGGACAATTCCCTCTATGGCTTTTTGGAGGGCATCAATGGCTATTGATTGAAAGCCATTTTTGGTTGCAATGGCTTCCAATGTCGATACGCTTTCATTTCTAATAATTGCTTCACGCAGTTCCTCATTGAATTCCACAACTTCAAACATGCCAATGCGCCCGTCATAGCCCGAGCCATTACATTTGGGGCAGCCGCTTCCTTTATAAAAAGTGAGTCCGCCAGTAGTCTTCTCGTCAATGGCCGGCATCAGCTGGATGCCTTTTTCTTGTGCTTGATTGATGTTCTTGAGGATGGCGTCGATATTGATGCGGCTTCTGGCACATAATTTATTAAATTGGTCCATGTCAATCTTGTAAGGTGTGCGGCATGCCGTACAAATGCGGGGGATCAAGTGTTGGGAGACTGAACCGGTCATGGCATAGGATACCATGTGTCTCTCCAAGCCCATGTTGATGAGCCGGGCGACCGACCCTAAAGCGCTATTGGCATGCAAGCTTGTCATCACCAAATGGCCTGTAATGGAGGCGCGAATGGCGATTTCAGCACTTTCCTGGTCACGGATCTCACCGATGAGGATAATGTCCGGATCTTGACGCAGGGTGACTTTTAACGCAGAAGAAAATGTTTCGCTGTTCTTTTTGTTGACGTCGCATTGGTTAATGCCGTCGATTTGGTATTCCACCGGGTTCTCAAGGGTGACAATGTTCACATCCGGGGTGTGTAAACGTTGAAGGATGGAGTAGAGGGTGGTCGTTTTGCCGCCGCCGGTCGGTCCGCTGACAATGATCAGGCCTCTCTTAAGTTGGAATATATTTTCCAGCGTCGCATAGGCGGCCGGCCGTAATCCGATTTTCTTTAAGTTAATGATTTCAGAGTTTTTATTTAAAACCCGGATGGCTATTTTATCCCCCAGCACGGTGGGTAGTGTGGAGACCCGGAAATCGTATTTTTGGTTGTTGATGTCCATGGCAAAACGGCTGTCCCAGGCTTTCTTGCTGCTGCCCGGATCGGTAGGTAAATCAGCTAGGATTTTTAATCGGGGGACGATGTTGATATTAGTATTTGAGTGTACTTCCAGGATGTCATGTAATTTACCGTCAATACGATAACGAATGTGTGTAAATTTCTGCCTGGGCTCGATGTGGATATCGCTGGCGCGTAGAGAGATGGCCCCCGATAAAATCAAATTCACAATCTCACTGGTGACGTTAACAGGTTCGCCGGTTTGACCTTTTCCCCAGGCAGCCGTAGGTCTGGTTGCCTCAGCCAGTATTTGGTTGTAGCGGATTTGGATGGCGTTCATCACCAAAAATTATAATGAAGTAGTTTATCAAACACAAGGTATAAATAGTTTTATTATTGGTATCGCCTAAAGAAAATGGCTGTATAATATAAACTTCAGACAGGGCACAAGAAAGGGCATTATTATGGCAACGGCCAAAAAGACATCCGATTGGTTTACCTCAACGAAGGAAATGACAAAGGAAGCCTTAAAATTGTCGTTTCAGATGAATCGCCAGTATACGCTTTCCAAGGACCAATATACTGCCACTATGCATGATAATTTTATGGCCCTGTCCTTGGCCATCAGGGACCGCATCGTCGAGCGATGGATCAAGACGCAGCAGGGTTACCATAAGAAAAATGTCCGCCGGGTTTATTATTTGTCCATGGAATTCCTGATTGGCCGGCTAATGGGTAATAATATGTATAATTTGGGCATTGAGAAGCAAGCCACCGATGCCCTGGAAGAACTAGAATTAGATATGGAAATGGTGAGGGAGCAGGAAGTTGACGCCGGCCTAGGTAATGGCGGTTTGGGGCGCCTGGCCGCTTGTTTCTTGGATTCCATGGCGAGTCTTGGCATCCCTGCGCATGGTTACGGGATCCGCTATGATTATGGGATATTCAACCAAAAGATCAACAATGGTTTTCAGGTTGAATTGCCGGATGAATGGCTGCGTTCCGGCAATCCCTGGGAATTTGCACGTCCGGAAAATACGGTCAAGGTCAGGTTCTATGGAAAGGCGCACACAGAGCCTGGGCCCAAAGGTCAATCCAAACATTCGTGGTTAAATACCCACGACGTGTTGGCTGTTCCCTATGATTTTCCCGTTCCAGGTTACAAAAATGATGTCGTGAATACGTTACGCCTATGGTCAGCCCGGGGTACGGAAGAGTTTGATTTTGATTATTTTAAATCCGGTGATTATGATCAAGCTGTTTACAAAAAAATACTTTCTGAGAATATTTCCAAGGTGTTGTATCCCTCAGATGATATCAGCCAGGGCAAGGAGTTGCGCTTAAAGCAAGAGTATTTTTTCACCGCGGCCTCCATGTCGGATATCTTAAGACGGTTCAAGTCAGAAAACCCGGATATCGCGGACCTGCCCAAAAAGGTGGTCATTCAATTAAATGATACACACCCCACGCTCGCGATCGTAGAACTGATGCGGCTTTTGCTTGATGAGTATGAGATGCCCTGGGAGTCGGCTTGGGAAATTACAGTCCAAGTATTCGCCTACACTAATCACACCTTGATGCCTGAAGCGTTGGAATGCTGGGGTATTGATCTTTTTGAAAAGTTGTTACCCCGCCATATGCAAATTATTTATGATATTAATGCGCATTTCTTAAGAGAGGTGGCTTTGTGTTACCCCGGCGATAGTGATCGATTGCGGCGCATGTCCATTATAGAGGAAGGGCATCCAAAAAAGATCCGTATGGCCTATTTGGCCATTGTGGGGAGTTCCTTTGTTAATGGAGTTTCCAAGCTGCATTCTGATCTCCTTAAAGAAAAGCTTTTTAAAGATTTCTATGAGTTTTATCCGGATAAATTTAATAATAAAACGAATGGTATTACCCAGCGTCGATGGCTTTTGAAAGCCAATCCCAGGTTATCAGCGCTGTTGATGGAAAAAGTGGGTGCGGGTTGGGTCACGGACTTAAATAAGCTGGAAAAGCTCAATACGCTTAGAAGTAATAAAACTTTTTGTAAGCGCTGGATGGAGATCAAGAAGCAAAATAAGGAATCCTTGGTGCGTTATATTCAATCAAGCATGAACATTAAGCTTGATCCTGAATCCATGTTTGATGTGCAAATCAAGCGCATTCATGAATACAAACGTCAGATCCTTTTTGCTTTTTATATTATTTCCCAGTACCTTCGCCTTAAACACAATCCCAAGGAGTTTATCTATCCGCGCACATTTATGATAGGTGGTAAGGCGGCCCCCTCGTACCACATGGCCAAATTAACCATTAAGTTCATTAACAGTATTGCGGATATCATTAATCATGATAAAAGCGTCAATGATAAGATCCGACTGATATTTTTGGAAAATTATAGGGTATCTTTGGCGGAGAAAATCTTTCCGGCAAGCGATCTATCTGAGCAGATTTCGACTGCAGGTACAGAGGCCTCCGGAACAGGGAATATGAAATTTATGATGAATGGGGCCCTAACCATTGGGACATTGGATGGAGCAAATATTGAAATGGCTAATGTGGTTGGGGAGGATAATATATTCATTTTTGGGCTAAAAGCCCATGAAGTGGAGGCGCTTAAGCAAAAAGGGTATCATCCACAACATTACATTGATCAGAACCCCATGCTCAAAGAGATATTTAAGTTAATTCACAGTGGTTTCTTTAGTGCTAATGATATAAAGCTTTTTGCTCCTATTGTCCAATCCTTGGCCTCTCATGATCCGTATCTGGTTTGCGCCGATTTTGAGTCTTACTGCCAGACCCAGGACAAGATATCAAAGATGTACTTGAATAAGGAGGAGTGGACCCAAAAATCCATTATTAATGTGGCCCAAAGCGGCTATTTTTCCTCAGACCGCACCATCCGTGAATACGCTAAGGATGTCTGGGACATCCCTGTCAGTTCCTAATTGACTGTTTCTCAGCCTAAAATAAAGTCGCGAAATTCTTGCCTGCCGTGCTTTTTTCAAAAGATATGGTATACTTTAAAACAGTAATGCACCATCTCTATATCTATGTCAAGGAACGGGAATATGGGAAAATTAGGCAAAATCTGGCAGCTGGTAATACCTGCTTTTATTCTCTTGAGCTGTTCCGCCCATGCTCAAGAGTTGAGTTCTTCAGAGCATTTTAAAAATAATCGCGATGGCACTCAAACCTTGCTGCATCACGTTCCCAGCTTGGTCACCAGGGGATTAGCTTTCAAAATGGGCCATGCAGATGCGCACCGAAATCTCGATTTGCGGATCATGCTTCCTTCTAAGGATCCTGCCGGAATGGCGAGTCTGCTCAAAGCCCTCTACAACCCCCAAAGTCCGGTTTATCACCAATTTTTGACCCACCAACAGGTTGTTCAGCAATTTGGAGCTTCCAGCGTAGAATCTACGCCAGTTTTAGAACACCTCCGGGCCAATGGCTTGAGCGTTTATGATCAATCAGATGATGGACGTATGCTTAGCGTGTCCGGACCTCTTGCAGCTGTTGAAAGAGCTTTCAAAGTGAGCATCAATAATTATAAAGAAATCAATGGTAAAACCTATTTTGCTCCAGATAGTGACCCCACTGTTCCACCGAAACTAGCAGGAAAAATTGATGCGATATTCGGCATGGATAATATGCACAGGTTTCACCATCATGCCCACGCCAAAAGGATTTCCGGAGCATTGGTCGGCCCGGTCTCAGCCCCGGCTGTCAACGCTCCTGCTTTGACACAGGCAGCAATGCCAACCAGGATCGGTGGGCTCAGCATTGCTAATACAACTGTAGCAACACATGTGCAGAAGCCATCTGCGTTCACAGGACCTTTTGGGACGGTTGCGCCGAGTGACATTCTGACGGCCTATAATCTTAACTCAGTTTCTTCGAAAGGCACTGGCCAAACCCAGGCCCTTTATGAGTTAGATGGTTTTGTTGCAGGGGACATTATCCAATTTACAAGTGAATTTAACATATCCCCCGTGCCTACTATAACGGTTGTTCCCGTAAGTGGAGGTGTGACGACACCAGGAGACGGTATCCTTGAAGTCGATTTGGATATTGATTTAACCATGGCGATGGCGCCGGGATTAAGTCGTGTTCTTGTGTACGAAGCTGATCAAAATACGGATCTTAACGCCTGGTTAGATGAATGGAATAAAATCTATACGGACAATCTCGCCAAAACAGTTAGCTGTTCCTGGGGGCTGGATGAACCGGAAGATGGGACCTATGATCATACCATCTTTGATAATATGGCCCTTCAAGGGCAGTCCATTTTTGCCTCCTCAGGTGACTCCGGGGCCTATGACAATTGCCAGGGAGGGACATTGCCACCGAGTTGTGAGGATGGAAGTGGCAATCCCCTAACAGCTAAGTTATCTGTGGATGATCCTGCTTCTTACCAATACATCACAGGTGTGGGAATCAGTATATTGTCAGTCAATGGCAGTCAAGGTTGGGCGGGGGAAACAGCGTCTCTTCAGGGTGGTGGAGGGATTAGCGGTAGTAACGTTCCTGGTGGGGGAGATTCTTGGGCCATCCCATCATTTCAGACTGTCGCCGCTGCCAATGCTTCCCCTTCAGCCTTGGTATCAACCGTCAAGCGTAACGTCCCTGACGTCGTTTTAACGGCGGATCCCTCGACGTCTTATTTTATTTATGTTTCTTTAAACTGCACCGCCCCTGATTGCTGGTACAGTATTTGGGGTTCGAGCGCTGCTGCGCCCCTTTGGGCCGCCTTTATAGCTCGTGTCAATCAAGGCAGGGTTGCGGCAGGGCAAACTGTTTTAGGTTTTCTTAATCCTGACCTTTATCAGGTAGCTCAAAGCAGTAGGTATGCGACGGATTTCCATGATATAAGCTCAGGAACGAACAGTTTTTATCCGGCCAAAGCCGGTTTTGATGATGCCACGGGACTCGGTTCATTTAATGGAGCGAATTTATACAATGATCTTATTGGTCCCGCAGCACCGACCGGCTTGAACCCGACAGCTGGGGCTTCGCAAATTGCCTTGAGTTGGACCGCCAGTTCTGGGGCATCTTCATATAATGTGAAAAGATCAACGACCAGTGGAGGTCCTTATACTACGATATCGACCAGTGGTGCGGTCACAACGACCAATTATACAGACTCATCGGTAACGATCGGGACAACCTATTATTATGTGGTTAGTGCCGTCAATGCTGCGGGCATTGAGGGCCTTAATTCTTCTCAGGTAAGCGGCTTGCCAAACGGTGTTGCCCCCAGCATTACAACACAACCCGTCAGCCAGACAGTGACGGCACCAGCCACCGCAACATTTTCGATTGTGGCCACCGGGACACCGGCACCCACCTATCAATGGCAGAAGAGCACCAACAGCGGCAGCAGCTGGAGCGTCATTGGCGGAGCCACGAACAATTCCTATACAACTGCCGCGACTGCCCTTTCTGATAGTGGGACAGAATATGAATGCGTGATCACCAATAGCCAGGGCACGGTGACCAGTAACGCGG
>CAZKUL010000009.1:0-27647 GCA_964555945.1 uncultured Planctomycetales bacterium | reverse complement strand
CCACCCAGCCGAGCAATCAGACAGTGACTGCACCGGCCACAGCCACCTTTACAGTGGTTGCTAACGGAGCTCCAGCACCCAGCTATCAATGGCAGCAGAGTACTGATAGCGGAGGCACTTGGAACGCTATCGGTGGGGCAACGAGTAATTCTTATACGACTCCTGCAACTAACTTTTCCAATAGCGGCACAGAATATGAATGCGTGATCACCAATAGCCAGGGCACGGTGACCAGTAACGCGGCGACATTGACGGTCAATACATTACCCAGTATTTCAGCCCAACCCAGCAGCCAAACCGTGACCGCCCCAGCCACAGCGACATTTACGTTAACAGCCGGCGGATCACCGGCTCCAAGCTATCAATGGCAGAAGAGCACAAATGGCGGCGGCAGTTGGACGGCCATCGGTGGGGCTACGGCTAATTCCTATACAACGCCCGCGACAACGGGCGTGGATAATGGGACTCAATTTGAATGTGTGGTCACCAATATTGCTGGTAGCGTGACCAGTAATGCAGTAACATTGACAGTAGATGCGGTTCCAGCCATTACCACCCAGCCGAGCAATCAGACAGTGACTGCACCGGCCACAGCCACCTTTACAGTCATTGCTAACGGAACTCCAACTCCCAGCTATCAGTGGCAGCAGAGTACTGATAGCGGCAGCAGTTGGACCGCTATTGCCGGGGCAACGAGTAATTCCTATACAACGCCCGCGACCACTCTTTCAAACAGCGGAACAGAATATGAATGCGTTGTCAGTAATACGGCAGGCAGTGTGACAAGCAACCCTGCGACATTGACGGTCAACACATTGCCAAGTATTTCAGCCCAACCCAGCAGTCAAACTGTGACCGCACCAGCCACTGCCACATTTACAGTGACTGCCAGCGGTTCACCGGCTCCAAGCTATCAATGGCAGCAGAGCACTAATGGCGGGGGTAGTTGGACTGCCATCGGCGGGGCGACCCTCAGCTCTTACACCACTCCAGCCACCTCTCTTGCCAATAATGGAACAGAATTTGACTGTGTGGTGGCCAATAGCGCAGGAAGTGTGACTAGCTCCGCTGCAATGCTAACGGTAGACTCAGTCCCAAGTGCGCCCACAACGGTTACAGCCGTGGGGGGGGATTCTCAGGCCACTGTCAGTTTCAGCGGGGCGTTGAGTAATGGCAGCCCCATAAGCATCTATACGGTGACATCAAATCCGGATGGAATAATGGCCACTGGCGCCTCAAGTCCTATCATTGTCCCTGGCCTCACTAATGGAACAATCTATACGTTTACCGTAACAGCCACCAATGGTATTGGGACAGGTGCAGCATCGGCGCCGTCAAATAGCGTCACCCCGAGTCCTGTGGCAGCGCCGACATCCTTAAAAGGGACAATTTTAGGCTCCCGCATTGGAGGCCATGTCATTTATGGCGGTACTTCTTTGACCTGGGTTCAATCCACGGATTCCGGTATAGTCCAAAACAAGATTTACCGTTCAGCAGGAGGGGGTCTTAACACCCTGTTGGCTACTGTCGACCCTAAAACTTCTTATATTGATACAAGTGTGACGCAAGGAATAATTTATAACTATACTGTGACAGCTACTAACACTAGTGGCAGTGAAAGTTCTTTATCTAACTCGGTCAGTCTTACTTATTAAATTAGAGTAAGCTCAAGTTGTTTACGGTCTGGCCTTTTGGGATCATCCCAAATCAGGTCTGCCGTTACTTATTTCAAAAATACTTTTAAAACTCTTGATGAAAATAGGAGGAATAGATGTCGGTTGTTGATAAGAAATTCAAATTTTGGCACTTGTTATTGTCCGCTTGTCTTCTTCTGAGCTCCTCAACGTACGCTCAAGAGATCAATTCAATGATCAAGGGGCACAATCCTGATGGCAGCCAGACTCTGTTTAATGGGATCCCTGAGGAGGTTGCATCGGGTTTGGCCACAAAAATTGCGGCTGCCGATGCCGGCCAAATGCTGGATCTGCGGGTCATACTTCCTTCCAAAGACCAGGCAGGGTTGGATAAATTTGTCCAAACTCTTTATGACCCCACGAGTGCTAATTATCATCAATTCTTAAATTCACGGCAATTTGCCCAGCGTTTTGGAGGGTCTACCGTAGATGCTGCTATGGTAACCGAACAACTCAAAGCCCTTGGATTAACTGTCCAGGGCCAATCAGCCAATGGTTTCATTTTCAGTGTAACAGGACCGGTGTCAACGGTTGAGTCCGCTTTTAAAGTAAGTATCAGCAATTACCAGAGGGCCGATGGAAAGAGGTTCTTTTCTCCTGACAACAATCCGACACTCTCCCCGCAGTTGGCAGGAAAAATATCTGCGATCGTAGGGATGGATAATGCGGCCATATTTCATCCTCATTTTCATCAGAGAAATCCCATTAAGCATAGATATATGGTTTCAAATACACTATCTCCTCGATTCTCAGGGCCGGATGGCAGTCTTGAACCTGTGGATATCTTGACAGCCTATAATCTCAACGGTTTACCTTCAACCGGGAGCGGTCAAACCCAGGCGCTTTTTGAACTGGATGGCTATTCAACCAGCGATATCACTGCCTATGAAACTCAATTCAAACTGCCTAATGTGACATTAAATAACATTCTTATCGATGGCGTTACCGGGACAGCAGGCGCCAATACCGGTCAGGTTGTTTCAGATATTGATCTAACCCTCGCGATGGCGCCAGGACTTAATGCCATTAATGTTTACGAAGCACCTGCCACGGACCAAGGTTGGATTGATCAATGGAATAGGATTGCCACGGATGATTCGGCAAACGTTATCAACGTTTCGTGGGGAGAATTCGAGTCTCAATTTGGTTTGGCTTCCAATCCCTCGTCCACCGTCTCAGCGCTTCATACTCTATTTGCACAGCTGGCTGCCCAAGGCCAGTCTGTTTTTGCCGCTGCCGGGGATTCAGGTGCTTTTGATAACTGTTCGAAAGTTTCTCTTCAGCCTAATTGTACTGACAACAGCGGTAACCCTCTGACTCCGGTATTGTCGGTTGATTATCCTGCGTCTGACCCTAATGTCACGGGTGTAGGGATCAGCTTACTTACGGTCAATGGTAACGGAACGTATAATTCAGAAACAGCGTCGCTTCAGGGTGGAGGAGGAGTCAGTACTCAATGGCCAATTCCTGCCTACCAGGCTACAGTGGCATCTCAAGCCGTCGGTGCGGCCATGGTATCAACGACCATGCGCAATGTTCCTGATGTTTCTTTGACCTCAGATCCACAAACAACCTACGTCATCAACGTTAATGGAACCTGGGTCGAGCTGTGGGGATCTGGAATGTCTTCTTCCATCTGGGCAGCATTCATGGCCCGGGTAAACCAGGGTTTGATTGCTTCTGGTCAACCCATCCTAGGGGCCTTTAACCCTGTCATTTATCCCATGGCGCAAACCAGTAAATACTCAAAAGATTTTCACGATATAACATCAGGCAACAATTCTAACTATCCTGCTGAAACGGCTTATGACGATGCCACGGGGCTGGGTTCCTTAAATGGTGCCAATTTATACAGCGATCTTGCCGGCGCGGTGGATCCGGGAGCTCCTACGGGTGTTACGGCAACTCCTGGTGATATCCAGGCGACCGTAAGCTTCAGTGCACCAGCCTCCAACGGAGGCTCTCCGATCAATTTGTACACGGTGACCTCAACTCCAGGAAGCTTTACGGCGACGGGTTCAGGCAGTCCGATCATTGTCACTGGATTAAGTAATGGAACATCCTATACATTTACAGTGACCGCAACTAACAGTGTGGGGACAGGTCCTGCTTCCGCCGTGTCGAATAGTGTGACGCCTGATGTCGTTCCCGACGCGCCGACGTCCGTGTCTGCGACAGCAACGGATGCCCAGGCCGTGGTCAGTTTCAGCGCTCCTGCATCCAATGGCGGTACGGCGGTCCTTTCTTATACCGTGACATCATCCCCCGGAGGATTGATGGCCACAGGCTCATCCAGCCCGCTTACAGTGACTGGATTGACGGATGGGACGCCCTATACATTTACGGTGGTTGCGACCAATGCTTTAGGTTCAGGTGCGGCCTCAGCTCCGTCTAATAGCGTGACGCCTGCCGGCGTGCCAGGAGCTCCAACGATTGTAAATGCCGTTGCCGGTGATACCCAGGCCAACGTAAGCTTTAGCGGTGCGTTGAGTAATGGGAGTGCTATTACAAGTTATACAGTCACTTCCTCTCCTGGTGGGTTTACGGCCTCGGGATCCTCAAGTCCATTAACCGTCACAGGCTTGACCAACGGACAGGCGTATACCTTTACCGTGACAGCAACCAATGGCTTGGGAACGAGTGCCCCTTCAGTGGCCTCGATTAGTGTGACGCCAAACATTGTTCCCGGAGCTCCAACCGGGGTCTCTGCGACCGAAGGGGACAGTCAGTCCACGGTGAGCTTTAGTGCGCCCACACCCAACGGCGGTACGGCGATCATTTCGTATACGGTGACATCATCTCCCGGAAATCTGACTGCCATGGGAGTTTCAAGTCCTATTACTATTACGGGACTGACGAATGGTACAGCGTATACATTTATAGTGGTGGCCACCAACGCCACGGGTCCAGGGCCTTCATCGGTGGTATCTAACAGCGTAACACCGGCTGGATTGCCGGTGGCTCCAAGCACTGTAACGGCCACAGCAGGCAACGGGCAGGCCACAGTCGGTTTCAGCGGGGCCGTGAATAATGGAAGTACCATCACCAGTTACACAGTGACATCCAATCCCGGAGGGTTAACGGCCAGCGGGGCGTCAAGCCCTTTGACGGTGACAGGATTGACTAATGGAACTCCTTATACTTTTACAGTCACAGCCACTAATAGTGTGGGAACAAGTACTGCTTCCGCAGCATCTAACAGTGTGACGCCGGCTGCGGTGCCCAGTGCGCCTACTACGATAGCAGCCACAGCCGGGGATACCCAGGCTACTATAAATTTTAGTGGGGCCTTAAGTAATGGCAGTAATATTACCGGCTACACAGTGACATCCAATCCCGGCGGGTTAACGGCCAGCGGTGCGTCAAGTCCTCTGACAGTGACAGGGTTGACCAACGGCCAACCCTATACATTTACCGTGACAGCAACCAACGGCATTGGAACAAGTACGGCATCTTCAGCATCGAATAGCGTAACCCCGGCCGGATTGCCGGTGGCGCCAAGCACCGTAACGGCCACAGCAGGCAATGGGCAGGCTACCGTCAGTTTCAGTGGGGCCGTGAATAATGGAAGTACCATCACCAATTACACAGTAACATCCAATCCCGGCGGATTAACGGCCAGTGGAGCTGTAAGTCCTCTGATTGTTGTAGGTTTGACTGACGGAATTCCCTATACATTTACAGTCACGGCCACCAATGGCATTGGTACCTCTTCTGCCTCGGCAGCTTCCAATAGCGTGACTCCAGCTGCGGTGCCCAGTGCGCCTACAACGTTAGTAGCCACGGCCGGGGATACCCAGGCCACAGTAACTTTCAGTGGGGCATTGAGTAATGGCAGTGCCATTACCAGTTACACGGTGACATCCAATCCCGGCGGATTAACGGCCAGCGGGGCATCAAGTCCTCTGGTAGTCATGGGATTGACCAACGGACAATCTTATGTATTTACAGTGTCCGCGACCAACGGCATCGGAACAAGCGCGGCATCTTCGGTATCGAATAGCGTAACCCCGGCCGGATTACCGGTCGCGCCAAGCAGCGTCACGGCAACCGCTGGGAATACCCAGGCTACAGTAAGTTTTAGTGGGGCATTGAATAATGGCAGTCCCATTACCAGTTATACGGTAACATCCAACCCCGGCGGATTAACGGCCAGTGGAGCTGTGAGTCCTCTGACTGTTATGGGTTTGACCGACGGAACGGCCTACACTTTTACGGTAACCGCCACTAATAGCATTGGTACCAGTAGTCCATCCTCAGTTTCTAATAGCGTGACGCCAACTGCCATAGTTTCTCCATCTGGATTGAATGTGACTATATTGGCCTCCAGAATCGGAGGCCGTGTCGTCTATGGGGGCGCTTCTTTAACGTGGGCACAGTCTTCAACCCCCGGAGTTATTTATAATATGATATACCGCGCTTCAGGAACAGATCCGTATTCATTGGTGGCTAGAGTCAACGCATCAACAGCGTATACAGATACAAATGCGGCATCCGGCACGACCTATAGTTACAAGGTTACCGCATATGCTAACGGGAATGAAAGTACGTTTTCTAATACAGTGGCTGTAAAATTCTAAATTCAAGAAAAACAAGAAAAACGAGATTTTTCTTGTTCAATATTAAAAAAAAGGACACAATAATTATACGTCATGAAAAGAATTTTATTGATTAGCCTCATGGGAACCGTTTATTTTGCGGGTAGTGTGCTGTGTAGGGCGCAAAGCACCTCCGCGCAGAGTGATTATCCTGATAATGCCCATATGCAGCTTGTGAGCACGGAACTGGATAGAATAGAATCTTCACTCCAAAATAAACCTGTTGTTTCTCCCGTGTTTAAGGTTACGCCTAAAGTAGTCAACCAGCCTGATAGGGGCCTTTTTCCCAGAAGAAATGATTTTGAGTTTAGCTCTGAAATATATTCGGCAAGATTTGATGAGCCTAAGACATTCTCCCAAAAGGGAGTTATGTCCGGATACAGTGCTCAAATAACGCATAGAACATCCACAGACCCTAAATCCATTCTTAATGTGTTCAGCTTGCAGGGACAGTGGGCCAACGGGAAATTTAAGCAGCCTACCTATTTTGGCGGGCTGTCAGGGATCAAAGACAGTACGTTCGATGTCAGGGGTGTTGTAGGCAAAGACTTTTATCCTGCTCCCAAGGTGAGGACCACCGGCTATTTAGGTTTTGGTTACAGATATTTGAAAGATAATGCGAATGGTTTAAATAATACATACATCTTTAATGGCACGCAGTTTAGTAACCCGGGCTTTAGGAGCTATTCCCATTATTATTACCTGCCTTTTGGGGCTGACATCGTCTATCAGCCTAATCCAAAGTATAGTTGGGAAAGTAATCTGGAATACGATTATATGGTCCATGGTTGGCAAGTGGATAAAATCGGGGCTGCTCAAGGTGGTGCTGGTGGGGCTTTCTTTAATACCCTTGACGTGGATCAAAAAAGTGGAGAGGGTCTGAGGGCTTCTTTAAGGTTGAATTTGTATTTCAAATACATGACCGCCTTTGCCGAGGGTTTTTACCGCTATTGGAGTATCGCCAAATCCAGCACTAAGATTGATCCCCCTAACTCCACTGTCAGTCTCGGCGAGCCAAAGAATAATACCGAAGAATTCGGCATGCGTTTGGGGTTGGAAATATAGAAATCGACCTTTTTATTGCCATTGAACAATCGCAATTTTGACTGCGATTGTCTCTCTTTAAAATCCCCCAGAAAATTATAATCATATTGACAGGGATGTTTCTTAGGGTATATTAAACAGAAATAGTTTCTATTTACGCCATGAATGTTGAACATCTAAAAAAATTAAAGCAGGATCATTTTAAAATCACCCCCAAGCGCCGGGCGATTTTGGACCTTTTTGACAGGGAGGATAAATGTCTGACCCCGGAGATGATCTGGGAACACCTCAAGAAAACATTTAAACAGTCGGGGCTTCCTAGTATTTATCGCAATTTGGACCTCTTTGTCAAACAGGGGATCCTGATTAGGATTGACCGCGATGACCGTAAGCGCTATTATGCTTTATGCCACGACCATAGCGGGCACCATCACCACCATATCGTTTGCGTTGAATGCGGCAGGGTGGATGATTTTCCGGAGTGTCATTTTCCGGAAATTAAGAATGCGCGTGGCTATAAGGTTTTGAGTCATACGATGCAAATCAACGGCATTTGTAAAGCATGTCGTAGAGACGCCATTTATGGCGTCTAGAGACGATATTAATGACGTGTAGAGACGCCATAAATGGCGACTCTACGGATCCCCGATAGAAACATTTGGGGAGGACGTAAACACTATATGGTCAACTATATCCAGAATATCCTCTTGCGAGGTAATCTTCCAGAGGTTTTAATGGCTGTTGCTTTTGCCGGGGCTGTGGCTTCGTTGAGTTCCTGCACCATCGCCCGTCTTCCGGTATTGTTGGGGCTGGTGTCTTCAAGCGCGCAATCAAAACACCGGGGCTTTTTCCTTTCGATAGCTTTTTCCTGCGGTCTTATCCTCTCCTACACCTTTATTGGCATGCTCTTTGGGGCCATTGCGCACACAGCTTCTAAGTTAGTGGCTATTAGCCAGTATCTTTATCTTGTCCTGGGACTTTTAATGATTTTTGGTGGCTTATTTTTTGCGGGATTGATCACATTTGGTTCGGTGGGCATCAACGCCAAGTGCGAGAGTGTGGTTAAGAGTGTTAAGACATTGCCTTCGGCTTTCATCTTCGGCATGCTTTTTGCTTTCTTGGAAATGCCGGCCTGTCCTTGCTGTGGGGCAGTTTTGCTGCTCATTGCCAGTTTAATCGCCATTAAAGGCTCATTGCTTTATTCAGGGACAGTTTTTTTTAGTTTTGCCTTAGGCCAAAGCCTTCCTATCTTACTGATAGGGTTCTCAACCAGCATTTTAAAACCACTCATCCCCAAGACGCATAAACTGGAGGGCATTATCAGCTTTTGTGTCGGAAACATATTAGTTGTTTCGGGGATATTTTTAGTTACGCTTGCATAAAAGAGTCCCCATGAAGCCCTCAAATCATACAGACGGTCACGCTCATTCCCATACTGAAGGCTGCGCCTGCGACCATGGCCATGATCATAAGCATGATCACGAACACAGCCATGATCACCCACAGCTATCCCTTGGTAAGCGTTGGCTTTTGTCGATTCTGATCATAGGGGTTTTGTTATTCTTCTTACGGTCTTTTATCCTCGGTCAAATGTTGGTGAGAGTAACGTCCTATTCTGCCAATTCTTCTTACAACGATGCTATCCGCATGTGTAAGAAAATCATTGCGATTGATAACCACAATATCCAGGCGTGGACATCTCTGGGCTACGCTTATATGGATACGGCGCAAATGGACAGCGCTATCGCAGCTTTTGAGAATGTCCTGGGTCTTGATCTCCAAAACAAGGGGGCAGCTTCTTTTGAATTAGGGCGGGCTTACTACTTAAAAGGAGATTTCACCAAAGCTATTGAGTGTTTTGAGCGTGTTAGAAATGCTGGTCCCCGCGCGGCAGCATTATTGGAAGCTGATATCCTTAAATATCGCCATGGCAGTCTCGGATTTCGTAATTTGAACAGCATGCAAATCTTGCGGAGGCTCTTGGTTGAATGTTACAAACATACGGGGGACACGGTTAAAGCTGCAGCTATCCAAAAAGAATACGATTTTTATAAGAACCGACATAGCAAAATATTGTTTTAACTAGAAAAATGATGTCATTGCGAGGATCAAAGCGACGAAGCAATCCTAAAATATTTATCTAATTTTTTTTAAATTATAAATAGAAAGTATTTCTATTTGATTAGGTAAAGGAGAAGCGAATGAGAAGATTGAAAAAGAGAAGATTGAAAAACAGGTCCCTTCGGGAAATAATTGTCCCCGTACTGGCCTTGTTTGTCATGGGGTTGGGATTGACAACTGCTCACGCGGATAAACCTAATGTAATCGCGACTATTAGTATTATCGGCGATGTAGTCAAAAACGTGGCCGGTGATTCTGTGAAGCTAGTGACCTTGGTCGGGCCGAATGGGGATGCGCATGAGTATGAGCCAATCCCGATGGATTCTGTCAATATAGCCCAAGCAGATATTATATTTGAAAATGGTCTCCATCTGGAACATTGGCTGGATAAGTTATATTCAGCCAGCGGGTCAAAAGCCAGGCGCGTTGTCGTTTCTCAAGGTATCACTCTCAGAATTTTTGAAGACAATCCTCAGGAAACCGACCCTCACGCCTGGCAGGATGTCACCAATGTCATCATTTATACCGAAAATGTGCGTATTGCGCTTGAGGCTCTAGATCCTGCTAATAAAAGTCTCTATGAAGTAAATGCCAAGAATTATATCCAACAGCTCCAAAGTTTGGATGGCTGGGTCAAGGCGCAGGTGGCCACCATACCTGTTGAAAAGCGTAAATTAGTCACCAACCATGATGCTCTTGGCTATTTTGCAAGGCGTTATGGTTTTAGGATTATCGGTGCCATCATTCCCTCAGCAACGACCGAGGCCGCCGATCCTTCGGCCCGACAGACGGTCCAATTATTGAATATCATCAAAGCTAATGGGGTCCACGCCATCTTTTCAGAAAACATGGCCAATCCAAAATTAGCCCAGACCCTCTCCCAAGAAGCCGGTGTCCAAGTGGGCCCTGATTTATACACCGATGCCTTGGGACCCATCGGCAGTAAAGGAGATACTTATTTAAAAATGATCAAATACAATGTGGAGGTTTTTCAAAAGTATTTGAAATAAACTCGGTGTGGAAAGAATTATCCCAACACCTTTTTGTCTGATATCATATTCGATATGAAATTTCCTTATTGCCTGCACCGTCATAGCGCGCCAGATCCAAAATCTCCAGCTCTGGAAATCCAAGGGCTTGGTGTTTCCTATGCTTCAGAGGACAAGCTGGCGCTTAAGGATTTCGATATCAGTGTTCCGGCGGGTTCCACATTAGCTTTGGTGGGGCCTAATGGCGCCGGTAAGTCGACCTTATTTAAAGCGATTTGCGGTCTTTTGCCCGTTCGTCATGGTCTTATTCGGGTTTTCGGCCATCCATTGGGCGCTTGTCATCACCGGGTGGTTTATTTGCCCCAGCGCAGCGAAATCGACTGGCATTTTCCTATTAGCGTTTTGGATATTGTGGTGATGGGGCGATATGTTTATCTGGGATGGTTTTCAAGGCCAACCAAGAGGGATCTTGAAATCGCCCGCCATGCCCTTAAAGAGATGAATGTTTTGGATCTGGCCGAAAGGCAGATCAGTAAACTTTCCGGTGGCCAGCAGCAGAGGGTGCTGATTGCGCGGGCCCTGGCCCAAAATGCTGATTTACTCTTATTGGATGAGCCTCTCAACGCGGTCGATGTGACCACCCGCCAGACTGTTGAGCAAGTCTTACAAAAAATTAAAGCCCAGGGCAAGACAGTCATTGTGGCCACTCATTACTATGACCAGGAAGAAGGGCGTTATGACAGGGCTATTTATTTAAAAGACGGCAGGAAGATCAGTGGCTTGGATGCCACCGCAGACCCAGCGCATGATGGATGTGATTGCACATAAGTTAACACCAGGACGTATGGGGGATTGATGCATTATTTAACGGACCCGTTTCAATATGTATTCATGCAGCGGGCCATGATTGCTGCTGTGATCATTGGGGTGCTTTGCGCGGCCCTGGGGACATTTGTTGTCTTAAGACGCATGGCCGTTGTAGGCCATGCCTTGACCCACAGCGCCCTACCTGGACTGGTCATTGCGTATCTGATGGGTGGAAGCCTTTTTGCAGGCGCGCTCATTGCCACCGTTTTGACGGCGTTAGGGATTGGATTTCTGGCGCGTGATGAATCAGTATATGAAGACACCCTGGTTGGCATGGTCCCTAATATCATGTTTGCTTTTGGTATATTACTCATCAGTACCAGTAAATCATTTAGGGATTTATTTTCCATGCTTTTTGGGAATATTTTGGGTGTTACGGACGGGGATTTGCATTTGATCATCTGGATCGCCGCAGTATCTCTTATTGCTTTATTTTTATTCTATAAAGAGTTAAAATTATTCTCAGTGGACCCTAATTACGCCAAGACGATCGGGATGCCGGTAAAGGTCATGCATTATGGGATATTGTTATTTTTGTCTTTCACGGTTGTTGTCGGTATCCAAGCGGTGGGAACGGTCCTGACGAATGCTCTTTTGGTCATACCTGTCGCCGCGGCAAGGCTTTTGACGGATCGCTTAGGGACCATGATGGCCCTGTCGTGCATTTTCGCCGTATTATCCGCCATAGGGGGCATTTACTTTTCTTATTATTTTGGTTCAGCCTCGGGAGCTTCGATTGTCATGATTGCGGCTTTGGTTTTTGGTATTGCCTGGATTTACAAATTTGTTCGAAACTCAGTTCCTTAAAGACAAGTTTTCTTATGCCTGCCAAAGTCCTCCAAAAATTTAAATTCCTTCGTTGGGTGATTTTATGTTTCTGCATCCTGTTGGCCGCCAATCCGGCATGGACCCAAGCCCTACCCAAGTTAGGAGCAACGCCATTAAAATTTGTCCGCAATAACATCGATTATCAGGTGGTGTCTTTTGACGATTTGTATTTTAATTACCAGCCGCCCGTGGATGTGGAGCATCCGGATGGCAATATTACCAAAGCAGCTAAAACGCCAATGGCCATCCCCAAACAAATACAGGTCCTCAACGGAAAGAAGGTTGCGATAAGGGGTTTTGTCATCCCCTTAGCTAATAGTGAGGGCCAGACGACCAAGGAATTCCTATTTGCGGATGAACTGGTGTCCTGTTTGTTTTGCGCTATGCTGGGTTATGATCAATGGATGGTGGGAGATTCGGTGGATCCTAAAGGATTTAATATCAGCGATGACCAGTTTGATGAGCCGATCACCATTTATGGGACTATGGAAGTTGGTCCCAAATTTGAAGATGGGGAATTCGTTGGGATTTATCGATTTAAAGCCGATGGATGGGAGCCGGAAAAGAAGAAATTTCTTGGAATTTTTTAGCAATGACTCTACCACATGATGAACAGCTACTATATTATGGATTCAGCACGGGATATTTTCGCCGTCTGCTTCGTTTTAAGATAAAAATTAGTAGAGACGCCATTAATGGCGTCTCTACAAGTATTAGAAAAATTTTATCCTAACATTGAACAAGCGTTTAGATGAATAAGATATCAGCTTCATTCTTAATTATCAGTTTTCTCCTCTGGCTCCTGCCATTAGGTTATTTTATAAAACCCGGCCAGGAAAAGCTTGCTTGCGATGGGCAGCGGGCGGTTTGTATGTGTCATGCGCTGGTTCCCAAGGGGTCACGTCAGGCCATGGAGCCGGGGATGGGTTTGAGGGCGGGGGGTTCAACACATAAAGATAATGCGACCGGTGGTGGGAATTACTTTATTTCGGTCAAGCCACCACTTGCGTTGCCCCTGTTATCCGCCTTCCTTGTTGAAAATCAGCATTTCTTCTACAGGAATCCTTATCTCACAGCACTAGAGCACGTCCCCAAAATCAATTACTTTAATTAATTGAAGCATTTCCCCTGATCAAAAGCACAATTGGATCGAAATCTTTTGGCTTTGGGTGGGGGTCACGGGGAGGGTGTGTCGATGCATCGTGGATTTTTAATTTTACTGTTTCTTATATCCGGTTATTATGTGTTTATTCCAGGTGTCTCTTGGGCCTGTGCGTGCGGCTGCGGTATCTTTAATGTGGGCACAAGCTCCATGTTTCCTTCGGGCCACGGGGGAGAAATTGATGAAGAGTACGATTTTATAGACCAGAATCATCATTGGAGCAAGGACTCCCAAGCATCCGCTGATGGTAATCCTGATAAGCAAATCCGTACCAGCTTCATCAACACCGGGGTTCAATACATGTTCAACCGTGACTGGGGTCTTTCCGTAGAATTGCCCTATGAGCATCGTTATTTCAAGACGGATAACGGAATTTCCGTATCACCGGATATCCAATCATTTGACCACGATGCCATCGGTGATGTCCGCCTCCAGGGGATTTATACTGGATTCTCACCGGACATGTCTACGGGCCTAAATGCAGGTTTGAAATTGCCCACCGGAGATTATACGTATCCCCATTTTGACCGGGATACTGAAATTGGCTCCGGCAGCACCGATGCTCTTCTGGGCGCCTATCATCGCGGCGTTTTAACATCAGATGCCCGTTTCGGTTATTTTATTCAGGATAATCTGGAGGTGCCCTTTTTGACCCATGGAGGTTATCTTCCCGGCACAGAGAATGACGCAGCGCTGGGGGTTTATTATAATGGCTGGTCATGGAACGGTGTGAAAATGACCCCGATCGCGGAGGTCTTGAATTCCTATCGTTCCCGCGACAGGGGTTGGGCCGCGGACACGCCCAATAGCGGCTATGAGCGTATCTTGCTGACTCCGGCCATCGAGTTGGATTATCAAAGAGTGATGGTTTTTCTTGATGTCGGGTTTCCTGTTTATGTCCATGTTAATGGCGAACAGCTGGTCGCCTCAGCCCTTTACAAGGTCACCGTCAGTTATATGTTTTAAGAAGGTTGATCATGATTAATTCCATATTTTTATTATTCTTTTTCCTATCGAGTTGTAGGATAGTATGTGCAGATAATTCCGCGGTGGAAAACAAAGGCAAGGAACTTTATCTTTCTTATGGCTGTGCCTTATGCCACGGATGGAAAGGGCGGGGGGACGGCATCAATGCGCAAAAGTTCGATCCTCCACCGACAAATTTTCACAATCCTAAAGCCTACCTTCATGGCCAGGATGGAGACAGCCTTAGACGCTCTATCCAATATGGTATCAAGGAGGACAATAGCATCATGCCGGCATTTGAAGATATTTCACCGTCGGAATTATATCAATTGATCCGTTATTTACAATCTTTGCAGAAAGAAGATAATTGAATGGTTAAGAACACCCCCCTCCCTGGCCGAGCTTATACTATTGCAAATTTGATGCCTGTCTGCCGCAGAGGCGGCAGGCCTCCCCTCAGGGGGGAGGAATATTAGTAGGAGGTTTTATGAAAACCGGATATTTAACCGTTACCGTTTTAGTAGTTGCCGCTGTCTTTTTTTCCTCGTCCGTCTACGCTGACGACTTAAGCAGATATATTTTTATCAGCGATGCTTGGGTCCAGGCGATGCCGCCTATACAAAAGACGACAGCAGCCTACATGGTCATTAGGAACAATGCGCCCAAGGAAGTGATATTGCAGTCAGCATCGAGTGATATTGCCGGTGCGACCGAGATCCATCAGATGAGTGCCATGAACGGGATGATGAACATGGCTATGGTAACCGATGTGCACATTCCTGCGCAAGGCAAGGTAATCCTGCAGCCCGGGGGCTTCCATATCATGTTGATCAATCTCAAGAAACCTGTTAACAAAGGTGATAGCATACCTTTAACGCTGCACTTTCAAGGCGGCAGTAACGTGTCCGTAAATGTGCTAGTTAAATTAAGCGAGAAGGAAGATAACGGTGATCATCCGCCAGCTAAACCAACACAGTCAAGCAACGCTTCCGCTATGGCAGGAATGAAGATGTGAGGTCTTATGAAAATGAGGTTTTGTCTTTGGCTCGTGCTTTGTATTTGCTGCGCGGGCTGTGAAAACCAAAAGCCGCAGGTCCAGGCCGCCACCATGGACGCGGCCATTAATCCCCAAGCTGATTTTACCCTTCAAGACCAGGATGGGAAGTTGTTTCATTTAAAAGACCACCGGGGGCAGGTGGTGTTGCTGTTTTTTGGCTATACCAGCTGTCCGGATGTTTGTCCAACCACGCTGTCTAAGTTAGCCCGTGTGTACGCGCTGTTGGGCCCCCTGCGCCAGAAATTACTCACCGTGTTTGTCACCATCGACCCCAAGCGGGATACGCCCCAGAAACTTAAGGAATATTTGCAGTATTTTAACATCAATGCCATAGGTTTGACGGGGACAAAACGGGACATAGATGCCGTCATCGACACTTATAAGGCAACCTATGAGAGGGTGGAAACAAATTCATCGGCGTTGGGCTATATGTTCGACCACACCGATTATCTCTATCTGATTGACACTCAGGGGAAAACCGTCCATCTGTTTCACCCGGAGGATAAGCCTCAAGACATTGCCCAAATGATTAAACCTTTAATAGAGTCGTAGAGACGCCATTTATGGCGTCTTTATCCAAGAATCCAAACCCAAGAGTAAGAGACGCCATCAATGGCGTCTCTACGAGCGAATTTAGGAGTCATATGGCAAAAATTAAATTAGATTTGCATGATATTTTTAACCGCGGCCATTCTATCGATGCTGAACTCAATCGAGTCATCCAGGAAGCGGTGGACAAGGGCATAAACCTTGTTGAAATCATTCCTGGGAAAGGCAGCGGCCAGCTTAAAAAGCACGTTTTAAGGTTTTTGGAACAAAAACATATCAAGGCGCTTTATCATCGTATTGAAAAAGATGACAAAAACTTCGGCAGGATTTTTGTCCATTTTAGGTAAACGTCACGGATCAGGATTCCTCTCGATTTTTCTTGCCCTTTAGCGTCTGGAAGGTTAGAATAGGTCATCTCATATGCTTGAAAATCGTCGTCATTTCCGTTTAAGAGAGTTCATTGATGTCACTTGGAGGCTTGAGGGTCAAGAGGCTTCTGGTGAGGGGACTGTTGTGAATATCTCTGCCTCCGGGCTTTTGCTGCAAACAGACAGGCTCTTTCGTCCGACGGATAATTGTATTTTATGCATTGAGTCCGGTACAGAAGCCCTGCCGTTTAGCGCCAAAAAGGGCACACTGGTATGGTTTCGGCATATCCATACGCCCCACGAACGTCTGCAATGTGGGGTAGAGTTTTTGGGGGGTAATAAGGACAATGATTTACAGCAATGGCTTGCCCAGAAGGTAAGCCGGTTAAGTGAAGCGGGAGATGCAACAATCTTAGGGAATATGGTTAATTAATTATCTAGGAGGTAATGAAGTGGCAGAGACGGTATTAAACCAGCAGGAATCAAAACTTGATCCCAACACGGGTGATCAGCATCAAAATAATCGTTTAAAAAGGGTCATAGGTGTGATTCTATCCCTGGTCATGATTGTTTTGACAATGTATGTGTTTAACTTGCAGCATCAAAATTCTAATATTCTTACCAAGTCGACCCAGATGGCATTAACGGCCAGCGGCAACGCCACGGTTAATTATATGGCTTATGTAGGAAAATATAGAGAAACTAAAATTGAATTGGAAGAAACGACGCGAAAGCTTCAAGAAGTCAATCGCCAGTTGGACCAGGTAACCACAGAGCTGGCTACGACCAAGAGTATGTTGTCTCAAACGCAGGGCATGCTTGCCCAAGCTCAGGACGAGAATGCCAAATTAAAGCAGGAATTGCAAGGTTTGGATGCTTTACGCGGTTCAGAAAATGTACAAAACATGGCGGAGTTACAAGATAAGATCAAGGTTCTGAAGGATAGAGACTCCCAGGTCAGTCTTCAATTGGCCCAGTTAAAGAGCCAACTTCGTGCCTTCGAAGCGGATTTTTCTAATCCTGAAGAAGGCCGCTCGTTGATTGTCCTGTTTCAAAATAAGATCAATTTGGTTAAAAGCCATATGCGTTATTTGAAGCAGCAGGCCTTTTTCGCGAAAGTCGCGGCCCAAAAGGAAAAGGACCGTCTGGCGTCCTTGAACGGTAATAGTGGATTCGTCGTGCGAAATGGCCAATTGTTAAATCCAAATGGCACCAAGAAATCTTTCGCCATTGATGTCAGAATTGTTCAATAAGTATTGTTATTCAAAAGGGGCGTATGAAGATGATACGTCCCTTTTTATTGGTTAATAGGGTTGAAATCCGGGGACAAAATCGCTAATATATTAAGATTTAATTAAAGCCCTGGCAACAATATGATTGAATCTGTGCGTAGAGACGCCATTTATGGCGTCTCTACACAAGAATTCAAGGGGCTCGGTGTAAGTGACCATTTTAAGAGACGCCATAAATGGCGTCTCTACGTTGTGGATAACAGGAAATCGTTAATAGGAGAGGTTCATATGTTATTAGAAGAAAGAATTAGCCAGGATTATGTGCAGGCGATGAAGGCCAGGGACTCCTTTTCTTCGTCGGTATTAAGTTTTTTACGTGCCCAAATAAAGAATGTCAAGGTTGATAAGCGTCTGGAGTTGGTCCCGGATGAAGAAGTAATTACCGTCCTCAAAAAACAGGTTAAGCAGCGTCAAGACTCCATTACCCAATTTAAAGCGGGTGGACGTGTTGACTTGGCAGAAAAAGAAGAGAAAGAATTGGTCATTCTAAAGAAATATCTTCCCCCTGAAATGTCAACGGAGAAATTGAAAAGCATAATTGAAGAAGTGGTTTCAACGAGCGGGGCGGTGTCCATCAAGGATATGGGCCGTGTCATGAAAGATGTGCTGGGACGGCTGGGGGGCCAGGCGGACAATCAAACCGTGGGCGCCTTGGTAAAAGAACGTTTGTCTAAAATATAAATTTAAGGATTCATTTTTAGGAATTAGATAAGTGTAAGTCTGTATGCGTATCGCTAAAAATATTTCGTTATTAGTAATTGCTGCATTGCTCATTGGAAGCGTTGGATATACTTTTTGGCTTCGCGACCGGTATGTTGTTCCTATATTGATGTATCACCATGTAGGAATTCCCTCTGGTAAATGGCGCCTGAATACGGTCAGTGAACAGTCATTTGAATATCAAATGGCATTTATGAAGCGCCATGGTTTTCGCGTCATTAGCTTTGACGATTTGGTGGAAGGCATCAAAAAGGGCCATAATTTTAACCGGAATACTGTTGTCCTGCAATTTGATGATGGTTATGAAGATAATTATCAATATGCCTTTCCAATGCTGAAGAAGTACGGCTTTCCAGCGATGTTTTTCTTGGTGTCGGATAAGGTAGGAACGCCGGATTTCATGACGTGGGACCAGGTCAGGGAAGTGGAGAAATATAATATCTCAGCAGGAGCGCACACCCGGCACCATGCCTATTTGCCTAAATTAAGCCTGGCTCAGGCGCAGGACGAAATAGCCGGAAGTAAAAGGGAGATTGAATCCCAATTGGGTCACACAATCGACTATTTTGCCTATCCCACTGGTGGTTTTACCGAAGGGATCAAAGCTCTTGTGGCCAATGCGGGCTATAAGGCAGCTGTAACCACGAATCGTGGTAAGGACAGGTTCAATCTGGATTTATATGAGCTTAAACGCATTCACATGAATAATACAGATTATAGATACTCAGGTTTGATTTTATGGTTTAAATTATCGGGATATTATAACCTATTTCGTCAATTTAAGTGCAGCGGAAGAATGCACGGGAAAGTCATGGATGACTAAGCCATATTATTTGGATGCCAACGGAAACTTTGTCATTGAAGATTATCAGCATGCCAAATTATTTGCTGATTTTTTTCCAGGTGTGTCTGGCTTATATGGTATACCGATGTGGGCCTTTTATGTCAATCGCGGCCAGGCTGTGAGCTCATTTGGAATTGAATCCAAAGATAAGGCTATTTTGGAATTTCAACCCGCCAATAAGGCCTATCGTTTAACCAGCACCCAGGGTTTTAGGACGTTCTTTAAGATCACTGAAGGTAAAAAGCAGAGGTTCTATGAACCTTTTGCCAATACGCTTGTCTCTGCCTTCAACATTCATCAGCGCATGCTGATCACCAGCCATGATTTGACCTTGGAAGAAATAAATAAGACCCTCGGTCTCAAAGTGACGGTCAATTATTTTACCATGCCTCAGGAGCCATTTGCCGGCCTGGTGCGGCGGTTGACGGTTGAAAATATCGGCCGTAAGGCATTGGATGTCCAATGCGTCGATGGATTACCGGCGATTAATCCCTATGGGCTTAAAGACTGGCTTAGCAAGAACATGAGCCGCACCGTTGAAGCTTGGATGACCGTGCATCATATCAAGGAGAAAGCACCTTTTTATCAGTTAAAAGTGGAAGTAGCAGATACTACGCAGGTGACACCTATCAGCGAGGGAAATTTTTATTTTGCATTTGATTCGGATTCCCATGAGCTCTTGGAGATGGTCGTCGAAGCCGCGTGTGTTTTTGGGAGTGCCAGTGATTTTATAGTCCCGGAGAATTTCTTAGAGCAAAAGAATTTTACAGTGCCGAGCCGTCAGGAGGTGACCAACCGCACACCCTCTGCCATGAGTGTCTCTCGCTTCCCGCTGCCTGCAGGAAAGAAATATGTCCAAACAGCGATTGCGGGCTTCGCGCATGATTTGACTGAATTAAAGAAGGTGGTTAAAAAGTCCAAGGCCCCTGGATTCATTGAAGACAAAGCCAAGCTTAACCTCCGGATTATTGAGGACATTAAAGATAATTGTTTGACCCACAGCGCCTCCCGTGAGTTTAATCATTACTGCGGGCAGACCTTCCTGGATAATATTCTGCGGGGGGGCTTGCCCGTGTCCTTGCAGACACTGGACGGTCCAGTGTCTTTTAACGTTTATAGCCGCAAGCACGGGGACCTGGAACGGGACTATAACTTTTTTATGTTGAGTCCTACGTTTCTGTCCCAAGGAAATGGTAATTACAGGGATGTTAACCAGAACCGCCGTAATGATGCCTGGTTTAACAAGGATGTCAAGGACACGGGTCTTATTAGTTTCTTGAACCTCATCCAGGCTGATGGCTATAATCCATTGATCGTCAAAGGGACCCTTTTCAACATCAGGGACCAAGGTGCGGTCGGGGAAATATTGAGGGAATTTGGCATTGATAAAGACATTGAAAAGCTACGGGTTATTCTTAATAAAGGATTTATGCCCGGTGAACTTCTCAAGCTCATCATGCGTGAGGTCCCCATCAAAGGCAACGCTGATGATTTTTTGACCCGCATCCTGGGGGTATGTTCCAAACATGAATCAGCAGAGGCTGGCGAGGGCTTTTGGTCTGATCATTGGACCTATAATTTGGACTTGGTCGAAAGCTATTTACGTCTTTATCCTGAGAAGCTCAAGGAACTTTTAATAGGGAAAAAAGATTTTAGTTTCTTTTTGAATGATATGTACGTTTTCCCCAGGGAAGCGCGTTATATTCTGACTCCGGCGGGTGTGCGGCAATACCATTCCCTGGCAGAGGCAGACAGTGCCGTCCAGGCAAAGGCCAAGACATATAAGCTGCGGGGTAAGGCGGGTCATGGTGAAGTTTATCTAACGAGCTTATTGGTTAAGATGATCTGTTTGCTCGCCAATAAAATCGCCACGCTTGATCCCAGCGGTATTGGCATTGAAATGGAGGCTAATAAGCCAAATTGGTATGATGCTCTCAATGGCTTGCCCGGATTGCTGGGTTCTTCCATTTCAGAGACTTTCGAAGTTAAGCGTTTTGCTGTTTTCTTAAAAGAGGCCCTGGAACAGCTCAAATTAGACGACCATTCAACGATAAGCGCGTTTGAAGAATTGACAGATTTTATCCAGGGGCTGATTCACGTCTTATCGACGGAAGCAGATGCTTTAAAATATTGGCAGAAATCCAATGATCTCAAGGAACATTACCGGCATGCCATTCGTTATGGCATTAGAGGTGACGAGAAGACTTTAACCTTGGCGGAAATTAAAAAATTCCTTAAAGGCATCGTTGAGAGATGCGATGCAGGTATTACTAAAGCCAAGTATAACAATGATCTCTTTGCCACTTACTTTTATCATGAAGTCACTGAGTATGAACTTTTGGATAAGTCACATCAAGGCCAGCATCATGTGCGTGCCAAGGCCTTTATACGTCATGATTTACCTTTATTTTTAGAAGGGTTTGTTCACGCCCTGAGAACTGAGCGGAGTGCCTTGGAAGCCAACGTTCTTTATAAGGCGGTCAAGTCAAGCAAGTTGTATGACCGGACGCTTGGCATGTACAGGGTCAATGCTGATCTCTCTGAAGAATCCGAGGAAATTGGCCGCACGCGTATTTTTCCAGCCGGATGGCTTGAGAATGGGTCTATATGGCTGCATATGGAATATAAATATTATCTGGAACTTTTGCGATCCGGATTGGTCAAAGAATTCTATGATGAAATCCACAAGGCTTTAATCCCATTTTTGGATCCATCCATCTATGGTCGCAGTGTGCTGCAAAATTCCTCCTTTATTGCTTCCTCAGTGCATGAAGATAAGCATTTGCATGGTCAGGGATTCGTGGCACGTCTTTCAGGCAGCACCGCTGAATTTTTGCATATGTGGCTTATCATGAACATGGGCCTAAATCCTTTTAGCGTGGATGATAAAAATCAGCTGACACTTCAATTTAATCCCATTTTGCCATCGTGGTTATTTACGGACAATGCGGGAGAAAAGTTTGGGGCGAATACCTATAGCTTTAAACTATTAGCCAAGATCATGGTCACCTACCATAATCCGCAAATGAAAGATACATTTGGCGTCCAAGGTGCGAAAGCGCAAAAAATTATCCTGACCTATCCTAACCGCCAAAGGATAGAAGTAAGCGGAGCCATTTTAAGCCAATCCCATGCGCTGGATGTGCGTGAAGGGGTGGTTAAGAGTATTGATGTTTATTTTAATTAATGAGACGCCATAAATGGCGTCTCTACGATGCGGAAGTTAGGATGACAATTTAATTATGTTTAAACGTCACTTAAAACTTGGACTTATCAAGGGAGGGCAACTCGGCAAGATGATCTTGCAGGAAGCTCCCAGCTTTGATGTCATAAGTTTTGTGATGGATGATGACATCAACTGTCCCTGCCGCCACCTGTGTACTGAGTTTACCCAAGGCGATGCGATGAATTTTGATGATGTTTATGCGTTTGGTAAAAAGCTGGATGTGCTCACCTTTGAATATGAGCACATCAACGTGGAAGCCCTGAAAAAGTTGCAATCCGAAGGCTTGTCCATCTATCCTGATCCAAGTATTATTGAATTGGTCCAGGACAAGGGCCGCCAAAAGGAATTTTACCGTCAACATGGTATTCCTACGGCAGATTTTCAAATCATCCCCAATCGATTGGCCCTTAAGGCGTGTACTGATTTCTTCCCGGCCGTTCAGAAAACATGTAAAGCTGGCTATGACGGCAAGGGGATATTTAAATTGAAGGATGAGGCTGACATTGCGCAGGCCTTTAATGAGCCCAGTGTTCTGGAGCGGCATGTTGATTTTGATAAAGAGATATCCATTGTCATGGCGCGTAATAGCGAAGGAATGGTCGCCGTTTACAGGGCCGTGGAAATGGTTTTTCATCCTGACAGGAATTTGGTTGAGTTTTTACGCTGTCCTGCTGATATCCCAGCGGAAGTTGAAAAAAAAGCGACGGCTATTGCAATGTATCTGCTTGGTGAGCTAAACTTGATTGGAGTGCTGGCGGTCGAAATGTTTGTCACCAAAGCAGGTGAAGTTCTTGTCAATGAAATGGCCCCGCGTGTCCACAATAGCGGACATCATACCATTGAAGGGGCTTTGACATCCCAGTTTGAGCAGCATCTGCGGGCTGTCTTAGGGCTGCCATTAGGGTTAACGGACATGACATGGCCATCAGTCATGGTCAATCTTTTGGGGGATGAACATGGCGACGGTCCGGCCGTTTATCACGGCATAGTTCAGGCCTTGGCGCTCGGGGGTGTCTACATTCACTTATACGGCAAGACCCGTACCAAACCCTATCGTAAAATGGGCCATGCCACCATAGTTGATAAGGACATCCTTAAGGCCCTCGATAAAGCCGGATGCGTTAAAGAGATCATTAAGGTAACTACATGAAAAAACCTTTAGTTGGAATCATTATGGGTAGTCAATCGGACTTAAATATCATGGGCCTTGCTGCCGATATTTTGGATGATTTTTCGATTCCCTATGAGGTCACTGTTGTCTCAGCACATCGGACCCCAAAACGCATGTTCGCCTATGCCTCAAGGGCCGAAAAACGCGGGTTAAAGGTGATCATCGCCGGAGCTGGCGGTGCCGCGCATTTGCCTGGAATGGTGGCCTCCATCACGACCCTGCCTGTGATTGGTGTACCTGTTAAATTGGCTAATTCCCTCGATGGTTTGGATTCTTTATTGTCCATCGCACAGATGCCTGATGGGATTCCTGTGGCCACAGTGGCAGTCAACGGGGCCAAGAACGCGGGTATCCTGGCCGCTCAAATCATTGCTGCTTTTGACCGGGGCCTCGCGGCAAAACTCAGGGCACATAAAGAAACTTTAAAAAAGAAAGTCGAAGCGTCTGTCAAAACTGTGGCCCGGCGTGGACATCGGTCCCTGCGGGGTTTGGCTTCGTAGAGACGCCATTTATGGCGTCTTCATTAATGGGAGACGCCATAAATGGCGTCTCTACGGGAAAAAATTCATTAAGGGTTTATTATCTTATGTTTAAAGAAGAACTTATACCCTTGGCCCCTTCGCAAAATCAACTGCGTCAGGATATCCGCTTTTTAAGCAAACTCCTGGCCGAGATAATCCGCGAGCAGGAAGGCGAAGATCTTCTCTTGAAGATTGAAGAAATCCGTACCCTGGCCCAGGAGATCCGTGCGAATCACAATCCATTGATGATTGAGTCCCAGAAAAAATTGATCCGGTCCCTTTCCCTGGATGAAGCCTACAATATCGCGCGCGCCTTCACGATCTATTTTCAGCTGGTCAATATCGCAGAAGAAGTCCAGCGTGTGCGGCGTCTTCGGGATTATGAACGTTCTCCCGAAGTCTTCCAGGAGATGTCACTCAAGAAATTGTTCAAAGACTTAATGGAAGAAGATTATACTCCCAAAGAAATTCTGGATTTTTTAAGCCAGTGCGATATAGGCCCCGTTTTAACAGCTCATCCAACAGAAGCCAAGCGCCGTACGGTATTGGACCATTTGTTTTATATATCAGGGCAATTGACCCAGTTAAACCGCATGGACCTGACCATCGCTGAAACAGACTCATTGACCAAGCATATCAAAGAAACCCTGGAAATCCTCTGGCAGACATCCGAGGTGCGTAACCGGAAGGTGGAAGTGCTTGATGAGGTGGACCAGAATTTGTATTATTTTGAGCGCACCATCATCAGCTTGTTGGCTAATATTCATGAAAAAATCCATCGTGAATTTTCCAAATTAGGGGTGGATGCCCAAGACGATATCGATCCTTTTATTCATTTTGGTTCATGGGTGGGCTCTGACCGGGATGGTAATCCTAATGTCACCCCAGCTATCACCATGACCACCGCCAAAAAGCAGCGAAAGCTGATCGTTAATTTTTATTTGACCTGCCTGGAGAATTTTATCCGCAAATTCAGCCAATCCACGGATTATATCCAGGTGAGTCGAAAATTCCTGGATTCTTTGGAACAGGATAAAAGGGCCCTTCCCCAGCAGGCCCAGGAATTGGAGCGGTATGAAGGTAGTGAGATATATCGTAAAAAATTTTCATTTATCCACCATAAATTAGAATGTGTGCTTAAGGATAAAAAAGGTAAATACAAAAACGCGGATGAATTTATCACGGACCTTTTGATTGTTCAGGAAAGTTTGAGGAAGAACCAGGGTTACACGGCTTCTGATGGGGATTTAAGACGGCTTATTGTTCAGGCAAAAGCGTTTCGTTTTTTCCTGGCGCGTTTGGACTTCAGGGACCATGCCAAAAAAATCCACATGACCATCCATGAACTTTTGGGTCCTCACGGTTTGGAGTCGCAGGTCCTTTTAAACAAAACAGCCGCTTCGGGCACCCGCAAGGGCACGGTCACCTCACCGGAGGCTAAGGATATTTTGGCCCAGTTTAAGACCTTCCGGTATCTTAAAGAACATTTTGATGAAGATATCGTGGATGTCTACATATTAAGCATGACGCAAACACCGGTGGATATGCTGGCTCTACTCTATTTGGCCAAGAACGAAGGATTGATCCACGTCGCCCATAAGAGGGTCAAAAGGGCGGCCATCGGTATTGTGCCGCTGTTTGAAACCATTCAGGCCCTGCAAAATTGCCATGAAATGATGGATGAGCTTTTTGCCATCCCTCTCTATCGTTCGTATTTAAAGGCGCGCGGAGATGTGCAGGAAATTATGCTGGGGTATTCTGACAGCAGTAAGGACGGAGGATATCTGGCAGCCAACTGGCATCTTTATCTGGCCCAGCAAAATTTATGTCAGACCGCCGATAAATATGGCGTGAAGATCAAATTCTTTCACGGCAAAGGAGGGACCATTGATCGTGGCGGCGGGGAATCACACAGGGCCATTTTGGGCCAGCCGTTGTCAGCCGTGGGGGGGCGCATTAAGCTCACCGAGCAGGGTGAAGTCGTTTCACAAAAATATGCAACTCCGATGGTCGCTAAACGCAATATGGAGCAATTGATCACTGCTGTGGTTTGGACAAATCTGGTGACCAACCGTGAGATCAAGAAGAACCACAAATTGGCAGGTTGGGAGAAATTGCTTTCCGAATTGTCCAAGGATTCCTTTGATTTTTACCGGCAATTGGTATTTCACACGCCGAGATTTCTGGATTTTTATAATCAGGCGACCCCCATTAATATCCTTAAGATCACTAAAATCGGATCAAGGCCGGCGGCACGCGGTGCGACGCTGGGATTTGACCAGCTGCGCGCCATCCCATGGGTCTTCAGCTGGGTCCAATCCCGGTATATTATTTCTGCGTGGTACGGGGTGGGGCATGCTTTTAAAAAGTACATGGATGAAAATCCACAAGGTCTTGAATTGTTAAGGCAAATGTATAAGCAGTGGCCATTCTTTACCTCGATTATCCATAATCTGCAAGCTTCTTTGGCCAAGGCTGACCTCTATATAGCGGAATTGTACGCGAACATTGTTTCTGATGAGGATTTGCGTAAGCATATCCACGAAGCCATTGGCCGGGAACAGCAATTGGCGGTAGAGAGTGTGCTTTTAATTTCCGGGCAAAAAGAACTGTTGGATTACCATAAAGTCTTGCAGGAATCCATCAAATTGCGTAATCCTTATGTAGATCCTCTCAATTATATTCAGGTCAGGTTCCTGCAGGAGAAGAATCAGCTAAGCCCTGCGCCGGCCAATGATGCCAAACGGGCCAAGATCGACGAGATCCTGCTGTTGACTGTTAATGGTATCGCCTCCGGCATGAAAAGTACGGGTTAAAAAACTCTAAGGTGCTTGCATTCTTTTTCTTGATTTTTTATAATATCAGGCACTGCTGTAACTCCCCAATCAATTAAATTAAACACTTGAGCCCTGCGTGGGCCAGTAGGCCCCCGCATTCTGCGGGGTCAAGAAGGAGAGGCTTAAGATGATGGCTAATACAGATGTCAGTGTTATCAATGAAAAGGTAAAAAAGGAATCCGGCGTCATTGATGCTATCCGTTTTGAAACATCCAAGGTGATCGTCGGTCAAGGGGTGTTGATAGACCGCCTGTTGATCGGTATACTGGCCAATGGTCATGTTTTAGTTGAGGGGGTCCCTGGCCTGGCTAAGACTACGGCCGTGAAAACATTGGCCCAGACCATCCAGGCCAAATTCCAGCGTTTGCAGTTTACACCTGATATGCTTCCCGCGGACCTCACAGGCACGCTTATCTATGACCAGCGCACCGGCGCTTTTAATGTCAAAAAGGGGCCGGTATTTGCCAATATCATCCTGGCGGATGAAATTAATCGGGCGCCTGCCAAAGTGCAAAGCGCTTTGCTCGAGGCCATGCAGGAGCGCCAAGTGACCATTGGGGAGGAGACCCTAAAATTAGATGATCCATTTCTCGTGTTAGCCACTCAAAACCCCATTGAACAGGAGGGGACATATCCTTTGCCTGAGGCCCAGGTGGACCGTTTTATGCTCAAAGTCAAGATCACCTACCCGACCAAGGAAGAGGAATTAAAAATCCTAAAGCGGATGGCCAGGACAGGGCAGTCATTTCCTGTTCAAGCAGTGGCAACACCGCAGGACATTATTCGCCTGCGG
>CAZKUL010000008.1:13540-36033 GCA_964555945.1 uncultured Planctomycetales bacterium | reverse complement strand
TTATGTAGAAAGTCTTTACATTGTTGATTTTTTGATTAAAACTTATGGTAAGGATTCTTTCAAGGAAATGTGCCGTCATTTAAGGGATGGGGATAGTTTTGAACAAGCCTTAAAAAGCTCCTATTATCCCACGATTGATTCCATGCACACATTGCAAGATAAGTGGTTTGACTACGCCAAACAATATTTATAATTTTTTCCCCCTCTTTTTTTAAAGAGGGGGCTAGGGGGAGTTAAAAGCTATACTATTGACCTGAAAGGAAAATAACAATATGAAAATTAAATCACTGCTGCCAAGAGCCGGCTTTACCTTGGTTGAGATCATGTTGGTTGTCATCATTATCGGCGCGTTGGCGGCCATGATCATTCCCCGTCTTGCCGGACGCGGGGAAGAGGCCAAGGTAAAGGTGGCCAAGTCTGACATTGACGCCAACCTGGCAACTGCTTTAAAGCTCTATGAGCTTGATAATGGTTCCTTTCCCACGACTTCGCAGGGACTGGAAGCGCTGCGTGTGAAGCCCAACACCAACCCTTTGCCTGAAAATTGGAATGGCCCGTACATCGAGAAGGAGCCTCTGGATCCCTGGGGCCACGCCTACGTCTATGTCTCCCCGGGTGAACACCGTACAGATTACGATCTCTCCTCGAAAGGCAAAGATGGCAATTCCACCAACGTCGAAATCAGCAACTGGAAGTAAACAGGGGGGCTTCACCTTCGTCGAAGTCATGGTCGCCCTGGTGGTTTTATGCTGCGGCATTGTATTGATCTATAAATCCTTCTTTCTTTGCGCTGACTATTTAAATAATTTAACTTCCCGTCTGTATGCCTCTTCCCTTATCGATGAAAAGATAGGGGACATCGCCAAGGCGTTTGCCGAGTGGCCTGCCAAGGACCTGAATTTCGGGGACAATGCTGTCGATGTTGAAATAAGCCACAAGCCCATTCATTTTACCTATGACATTAAGTTAAATCCCCTGCCGGATGTCAAAAGCGTCTGGCAGGTGGACGTCAAACTCTCCTGGGTGGACGGCCCCCGGTCCATGCACGCCCAGCGCAGCGCGTATATGATCAGATGAAGAAAAACCATCTAGCATTCACATTGACAGAAGTCCTCCTTGTCTCCGCCATGTTCGCGGTGATAAGCCTAGCCGTGTTCAACGCGTTCGCCAATGGCTTTAAGTTATGGGCCCGCGGCGAGCAGGTGATGGTGGAAGGGGACATGGCGATTTTCTTAGACCGGATCGGCGAGGATTTGCGCGGGGTCGTCACCATCAGCGGCATTCCTTTTAAGGGCAACAGCACGGAGTTGGCCTTTCCAGCCATCATTTCAGCTCCCACCGACAATAACGGCTCACGCAGCCGGGAAGAAACCGGTACTCAGATCGGTGCTGTGCGCTATACCTTTGACCCTTCGGAAAAAAAGATCTATCGCAGCCAGGCTGTTTATGGAGAAGCGCTAAAGGGATATTGGACCAAACCCGTCGAGGTCGCCGCCCAGATTGAAGACATCTCCGTGCATTATTATTTTACGGCGGACAAGGGTCTTGAGGTCAAGGACGAAACAGACCAGGCCCAAGGCCCAAGTCTTCCTATGGGCGTCATGATCGATGTTCAATTTAACGTGGCTGGAAAGGCCCATCATATGCGGAGATTTCTATTGGTCCCGGTCGGCGGTGGCATATGAGGGGACAACGAGCGCAGAGCGGCATGGTCTTGGTCTTTGCCTTGTGGGTGCTTGGCCTCCTGACGATTTTGGCGGTAAGTGTCGCCGCTGGTATCCGCCAGAAAATCTTTATGGTCGCCCGACTGGATGAACGCAGCCGCATGAATTATCTGCTGGAGTCCGCAATCAAGAAAACAGCCGGGTATATCCATGGGCAGATGGAGATCTCTTCCTTTGAATTCACGCCGGCGGTCAAGGTGAATTTGCTAAACAACAGCGGAGAGCTTTCTTCCATTAAACTGGGCCATGACCAGGCAGGGGTCGGTTATGTGGCCGTGGATGGCGATGATACCGCACTTCGCTGGGGTGTGGTTGATGAAGAAAGTAAGATCAATCTCAACAAAACTAATTTGGTGGTGCTGACAAATTTACTGATGAACGTCTTATCTCTGAAGGAAGAAGACGCCGATAAACTGGCCCAGGCCCTTTTGGATTGGCGTCAATACGGAGAGGGGGAGGTTACCGGCTTTTATAGTGATGAGTATTATACCAATTTGCAATATCCGTATCCTAAAAAGAGCGCGGATTATGAAACGTTGGATGAGATGCTTCTGGTGCAAGGAATGACCAAACAAATTTATGACAAGCTGATTAATTTCGTGACCATTTACGGCGACGGGACCGTCAATATCAATACCGCCTCTAAGGAGGTCCTTGCGGCCATCGGGCTGCCGGATGAGTTGGCCGAGAAAATTCTCACGGTGCGCCGCGGCCGGGACAATATCGACGGTACTGCCGATGATTATGTTTTTTTAAGGACCTACGAAATAGCTGCCAACGTCAACTCGGTCATTCAATTGACCTTGGACGATGCCCGCGCCATCGACGCGTTAAACGCGAGAGGGTTTTTGACCACCAATTCTTTTTATTTCACCATCGAGGCTACCGGCAGCTTGGCCAGCCGTTCGACCCCCAAATCCGTGCGCGCCGTTTATTCATCGCGGGACGACAAAATTGTCTATTGGAAGGAGCGATAAAATATTTCTTTTTCTAATGGTTATGACTCAAAAAATAGTTATAATAAATCTAAATTCATGGGGTATTCATGTTTGGCGCTGACAAAAAATATTTAACTATTTCCATTAACGACGGTGTACTCAAGCTTGCTCAAGTGACCTCCTCTGGGACTGTTGAGAAGGTGGCCCGTGGCGTCGCTAAAACACCAGAAGAGTCCGCCCGGGCCCTGAAAGCCTTATTGGCCCCTTTTGACCGTAAAGCCTCAGTGATTTGTGTCGTGCCGGCCAATGCCGCCACGGCCAAGACCATTGAAGTCCCCTCCAGTGATCCGGAAGAAATAAAATCCATCATCAATTTACAAGCCTCTCGCCATACACCCTACTCAAGGGAAGAGGTATTGATCAGTTATATTAATTTAGGCTTGAACACCTACAACAACACCCGCCTGCTTTTGGTGATCGTGCATCGGGATATGGTCAAGGAGAGGATTGCGGTCCTGGAGGGTGCAGGGCTCGGTGTCGATCAAATCCTTTTTGTCCCGGAAGCACAGGCCCGCTTTTATACCAAAGCCCTGAATTTAAAAAAAGAAGCGCCGGCTTGCGGCGTTATTGATTTCTCTTTAAATGCCACCAGTTATATCGTCATTGTCAAAGGTACTTTGTTATTTGTGAGAAATATCCCTATTGGCATTAAAGCCCTTGTGGAAGGCGCCGATGCCCCTGCCAAGTTGCAGGAGGAGCTCAAAAAATCCATGGATGCCTTCTCCCAGGAGGACGGCAGTGAAGCGCCGACCTCTTATGTGGTGACCACGGCCCATGAAGCAGTATCCACTATTTTGCCTGTCTTAAGAGAGAACCTCAAAATAGATTTGAAGGTCAATGCCTTCGTGAATTTTATCAAAGGCCCGGTGGCTGTGCGGAAAAAATTACAGAGCGATTTCGGCGATGATTCCTTCCTGGATGTGATCGCCCCGCCATCGACAGCCACCCGCTGCGAAATCAATTTGATGCCTGAAGAGATGATTTTAAAAAAGACAGTGGAGCGCCAGAGCAAGGAAGCCATCAAGACCGGTGTTTCCGCGGTCATCATCATGGTGCTCTTCATTGTGATGGCCTTGAGCAAAATTTATTTTAACGATACCTTCCTCAACAAGAATTTACGCGAACAGTTTGCGCCCCAAAAGGAACAGGTCCAAAAGCTGGAAGAAAAGATGAACAAGATTAAGCTCGTGCGCGGGTATATCAAGAATCGCATGGCCTCACTTGATATTATCCATGAATTGTATACGATTACCCCCCACACCATTTACCTGAATAATATCAACGTGGATGACGATGGCACGGTCACCATTGACGGCATTGCCGATTCCATGGCCTTGGTCTATTCCTTCGTCAAGTCTTTTGATGATTCGACCATCTTCAGGGGGGCCAAGATCAAATCAGCCTCAACTAAAAAAGACAATGGCAAGGATGTGGCAGCCTTTGAAATCGAGTTTAAATCAGATGCTTCGACTTCGCCCACTACAAAGGAGTCGGCGTGAACGATATCAATAAATTTATCGCGGGCCTTAATGATAACCAAAAGAAACTGCTGATCATCGCCATGGTTGTCGTGATAGCCGCCCTTTTGGACCGCCTTTTTATTGCGCCGACGATGTCCCGTCTGTCCTCTATCGAACAGGACATTACCAAAGAGGAAGCAACGATCAAACAGGACATGCGTTTTTTGGGGTATAAGGACCGCATTGCCCAGGAAGCCAAGGAAATCGATCCCTATCTGACCAAAAATAAATTGACCGACGATGAGATGATCGCGGCGTTCCTTAACAAAATCCAGAATTTGGCCAGTACCGCCAAGGTCAATTTGATCAAGATCAATCCCGGCACCGGAGAACAGGACGCGGACTATTGGAAATACCAGGCTGACCTGGAATGCTCAGGCCAGCTGGCGGATGTGATCACCTTTATGCATTCCGTTAATTCCGCCACTGATTTGATGAAGGTCGATAAATTTAGTTTTAGTGGCAAAAAATCCGATACGGATGATATCAAAGCCACCATGACCATTGAGAAAATCGTGGTCACCACCAAGCCCATGCCCGCTAAGGCCCCAGATGCCAATACCGCCAACGCATCAACTGCTCCTGCGACACCGTAGCATTAAATACTCCATATTGAGCGTAGGGGCCGAGCTTGTCTCGGCCCGTTCTGTAGCGGCCCTATTTCTTATGATTCTATTTTCCTCGACTTGCGCCCACGCCCAAATGGAAGTCCTCAAAGAAAAGTATGAGCAGGCCGTCCAGGCCTATAGCCAACAACACTATGACCAGGCAATTGATCTCTACCAGCAGATCATCAAGATGGTCCCGGCATTTGCCCCCGCGTATAACGGGATGGCCCTGGCCAACGAAGCGGCAGGGGGGGACGAAGACAAGACGATCCAATATTTAAAGACAGCCATCAGTTACGACCCCAAGCTCTATGATGCCTATGATAATCTGGGACGGATCTATTATGGCCGCCAGGATGTGGATAATGCCGAGTTGTATTTCCAAAAGGCCTTGAAAGTCAATCCCAATTTAGCCAGCGCCCAATTAAGCCTGGCGTGGATCAATTTATTAGTCAGGTCGAGGCCTGAGGTAGCTATCAAATATTTTAAAATGGTACTTGCGGTGAGCCAGGACCCCAAGATCTACTTTGGCATGGGTTCAGCCTATTTTGCCGATAATCAACGGGTGGCAGCGATGGATATGATCACCAAATTACATGATATGGGGCAGAACGATCTGGCCGACCGCCTGGAGAAATCCATGCGGGAGCACGCAGATGTTGACGCCCAGACCCAGGCCAACGGCAATCCATCAGCGCCATCCGCCGGCATGGGCCCCTTAAGCCCCACCCCCAATAAACCCACCGGCATGCAAGCGCGCCTGCGCGGCAAACTATCCGATTATTAATATTTTCCCCTCATCGTAGAGACGCCATTTATGGCGTCTCTCATCAATAAATGGCGCAAAAGGGACTGACTCCAATTCCGCTTTAAGGCCCATTTTGGGCCAGGAATTGGTGTCTGTCCCCATAGTTCATTTTTGTCATCCTGAGCGCAGCGAAGGATCTCAAAAGAACAACCTCTTGTTTTCCCTCTTAAGGCCTCAGAAAGGCCCCATCGTCTCGTTTTACATATAAATATCGTGTATACTCTAGATAATATGCATAAAACACTTAAGCCATTACTTTGCATTTGTGTATTGCTTGCCTTTATAGTAAATACGTTTGGTCCCATGCCAATGGTCCAAGCTCAAGAGTTCAAACTTCCTGTACCCGGCGTCATGGTTCGTTTAAGTCCACCGCTCAACCCCCCAATCCTTAAAGGCATCAAAGTCTACCCCAACAACCCATTTCGTTTTGATTTTATTTTAGACGTAGGGGACGGTTCTAAACCGTCCCTTAATAGGCGGGTTATGAACCCGCCCCTACAAGAAGAATCCACACGTCTCATCAAATACTTCCTCGCCAGCCTAACCATTCCTGAAAAAGATTTATGGGTCAACTTAAGCCCCTACGAAAAGCACAGGATCATCCCGCAAAGCTTTGGTTTGACCGAAATGGGCCGCGATTTGTTGGCTGAAGATTACATGCTCAAGCAAATCACCGCCAGCCTCATTTATCCGGAAGGAGAGACCGGAAAGAAATTCTGGAAACGCATCTACGCGGAGGCTGCCAAAAAGTTCGGCACAACCAATATACCGGTCAACACCTTCAACAAAGTTTGGATAGTCCCGGAAAAAGCCGTCGTCTACGAAAACGCCAAAGCCGGTACAGCCTATGTAGTGGAGAGTAAGTTAAAGGTGATGCTGGAACAGGATTATCTAGCACTATATAAAAACAATGTAGGGGTGGGTTCCAAACCCACCCAAGAACGGGCAGGTTATGAACCTGCCCCTACAGATATCAATCAATTGGGCTTCACAATTGTCCGTCAAATCATCATTCCCGAGCTGACCAAAGAAGTCAACGAAGGCAAAAACTTCGCCCAACTCCGCCAAGTCTACAACAGCCTCATCCTCGCCACCTGGTACAAAAAGAAAATCAAAGACAGTATCCTGGCGCAAGTTTATTCAGATAAGAGCAAAACCGCAGGGGTCCAATATATGTCCACTGTCATTCCCGCGAAAGCGGGAATCCATTTTAAGAACGACGTGGAAGGTCTTTACCAGGAATATTTAAAAGCCTTCAAAAAAGGCGTCTACAACTACATCAAAGAAGAAGTCGATCCTGCCACCCAAGAAACCATCCCAAGGAAATATTTTTCAGGGGGAGTTCAATTGACTTTGGACCATACAGATTTGAATGCTGCTTCAACCTTGACGCGTATTAACACAATGAGCAAGGCAATGATCGCTTCAATTAATAGCACTTCAGATTTCGTAGTTTCTGCAAATGCGGAACCATTAGACAGGGCCATGGCCCTTCCAAATCTAGGCAAATTATTAAGAAGAATGATTACCTCTTCCATTCCGGAAACCCCTCAAGAGCACAAAGAGAGTGCAATGCCAGAACCGTTCAATTCTCACCAACCAGGAGGCTCTGATTCTTTTACACCAGATGAACTGAAGGGAACGGGAGCATTAGCTAAAGCGATACTTTATAATTTTAACGGGGATTTTAACAAACGCATGTATTTTGTTCAAACAACATCACCGGACGCCTTGTTGAGGAATTTAGAAGCCATTGGATTTCCCATATCGGCACCGTCCCATTCAACTGACCTTGAGAATATAAAGACGTGGCCAATGAAAGGAAATGTCGGACATAGAAAGGATTATGAATACATACCAGTCATTATAACTGTGCCGGAACATCTGAATGAACAAAATCTCGTCGACATTTTTGCGAATCTTGGTAATACTTGCCGATATTTCTTTGAGACAACACGATCAAACTTAATTTTAATCGTCAAAAGGGAAAGTGACTTAAATACTTTTAAAGTCGCTCGGGATAAGGAACCTTTGTTTAGAATAAGCATAGGATTAGAACAAATTCTATCTCAAGAAGATATAGAAGAGAAGCAAGACGAAGCGCAAGTAACCAGAAGAAACTTGCTGGCGTTAGCCGTTGCCGGTGCCGTATCAGTAAGTTGTGCAACCCCAAATCTGATGGACCAGGAAACCATTCCATCCCCATCAAAGCTTGATTCCGACATGCAACAGCGGCAAGATGAAATGCAAACAAGGGGCTATGTTTCCATCACCTCTCCAAGTGCAATATTAGCTCCGATCAAAGATTACCTTAATGTAAACGCATACAAGTCTCCCGAGTTACGTAAAGCTCTTGCATTGATCAATACCTTTGAGGCCCAAGGGAACATTCCTCCAATTTTTAAGCTACAGGATTTATTCGAGGATGCCGGTGAAAAACAATTGGTGCGAGCCTTAGATCAGGTGACAGGTTTCTATGCGTTAAGGGATATTGAGCCAAAAAGTGGATCCCCCTCTAGTATTTTTCTGCACGGTGTTATCGATAACACAGGGCCATTTGAAACCTTTGAGGGGTATATTCATGCCAGGAATTTTCGTGAACAAAATAATACTCTTATTGCTGTTTACAATTTTCGTGACCCAATCAATGAATTGCAACAAAGATTATACCCCATGATAGAAAACATTCGACCGACATTTATCTATGACCATTCCTTTGGCGCTGACGTTTTAAGAGAGTTGACTTTCCAGCATCCGCAATCGGACATATGGCAAAATGTTAAGGGTGTATATGAAATGGCGCCGCTTATAGGTGGTTCTAACAAAGCACCAGGAAACTTTTTCACAAATAATTTAACCAAAGGATTTACGAGACTTTTTAATACCAAGAATAAAGATATGATCGCAGAGGTGACCCCGGTGGGTGAACTGCAAACGAAACTGGTGGGATTTTCTTCCAGTTTTTATAACATATTTTCGGGAAAAGTATTTCAAGTTTTTGGGGAACATGATGAGCATATTGATTGGAAGTCATTAAAGGCTAAGGGTCTATTGGTTCCTGTAAGTAATTATTATATTGTTCCAAATGTTGAACATGGAAAGATTCCATCTCACCCCTTGGCAAGACAATTCATGGAAGATAAGCGCAATGCAATTGAAACAAAGAGTCCAGCCCAAACAAGCAACACCGGCGGTATCGACTTGACTGCAGCCAACAAGTATCTGCAAACACAAAATAGCGGGGGGACAATCAAATTCCATATTGATCCTGCCATGCTCAAAGAACTTCAAGATGCCCCAGGTTTTAGCCCCGTCATCATCAGCATCCAACCGCTCAATGACGTGCCCCAATTCCTTGGTATTGTATAAGTAGTTTAACTTTCTCTTTTAATATGCCTAATCCAAGCACCACAAAAGAGTTTTTGGCAATTTCCTAAGAAATATGTTATGGTTTAACATTCCTCGAAGTATGACCTCATTTAAAATTTAGGAGACGATATGATGGGTAAGTGGCTATTAGTTTCTGTTCTTGGTGTATCTTTGACCATTTTATCAGGGGTCAACGCGCCCTGTTTGGCCCAGCCCGATGCACAGGTCGCTGGAGATGATAATACCGCTGAAGATCAAATTCAGGAAGAGAAAGCGCAGCAGGCTTTAAGGCAGATCCATGATCTGGAACAAAGGATGCAGGATACAGGCAAAAGGTTGGATGCTCTTGAGAAGGCTGTCAATGAAGAAGGCCACGCCCAGCCCATCAATGAGACCTCTACCCTCAGCAATACAACCGAAGAAATGCCTGAGACAGTTGCCGTAGAGCCTGCATTAGCGACTAAGCCAGCTGCTATGGAACAAGCGCCTAAAGCATTCACGCCGCCCGCAGCCTCCAGTTATGTCCTTCCTGTAGAACTCCATTCCCATAAGTATTATGCGCCTGCGATGTTTTTGCCCAAGGAGCATCTTTTTGAATTTGGCCTTGAAGATTTTTATGCCATTTTTAAAGAGCCCGGCGATTCCAGCAAGAAGGGTGAATTTTATGGTATCTATGGGGCGTACACCTACAGGCCATTAGGGGCGGAAAACCAGCCGCTCAATGTTTTTCATGGGGATGTCCATGCGGACTATGGTCTTGACAATGAGGATTTTTTGGGGGATGGCAGCATTAAGGATGTCAATAATTATACCGTCGAGCCAAGGGTCTGGGTAGGCAAGGATTTTAATTTTGGCACACTGGGCACCATGACACCTTATATCGGTATCGGTTACCGCTGGTACTATGATCAGTTAAGGAAGAAATTCTCGGATGCGCAGGATGACCATGGCGGCAATAATGTCCAAACCCAATATCTTTACGTCCCGGTGGGTGGTCAACTGACCATTGTCCCGGCTGAAGGATGGCACATGGTCCTTGATACCGAGTATGATTACGTGGCCTGGGGAAGGATAACCAATTATTCTGCTGATTTTAATGTCGACGGTTTGAGCGTCCATTCGCCTGAATATAGCAATATTTTGAGGCACGGCTATGGCCTGCGGGCCAGTCTTAAGATCGTAAAAGAGGGCAATTATTTTAACTATTTTGTTGAACCTTATATTCGCTATTGGAATATCAGTGCTTCTAAGGCTGTCTCAGCCACGGGCACTGTAGATGGTTTCCCCGTGACAGAGTCGATTTCAGAGGACAAGAACCACACCACCGAAGTCGGAGCAATCCTAGGGGTAGAATTTTAATCGTAAATCACCTTAAACACCTTCACACGCGTGCGTCCGGTCAGGTCCTTGCTTAAGATAAGGGGCTTGAAGTATTGCAGTCCTGCACCATCGAAGTAATAGAGTTTCATGATAAGCGAACTGGCCATGGCGTGGTCCATCAGACGCGCGACATATTGCCCATCCTCTTGATACAACACGACTGAATAGCCCAGGTTTCCATTTGGATTCTCGTGTTCCACCACCGCTCCGTTTTTAAGATAAAAAACACTGGCAGGCGCACCTTCACCGTAGCGGGGCGATTGGATTTTGGCAACCATCGTATGCATATCAATCGCTAAATTTTCGCGGAAGACCAGTTGATGGCCTTCCTGGCCTACCAAGGGCAGGGGATCGCTATATCTGGGAGGGCCTCCCATGGTGCTCCAAAGAAAATCGATAAAATCCGGCGAGCTGCGTTTCGGCACGCTCGCCAACATGCCGGGATTGGCATTGATTTCTTCTATTTTCTTGATGTTCCAGCGTCCTGTAAAAGCGATCATCAGATTATCATCGACCAGCTCCGTGTAGACCAACACATAACTATGCGGATTCTTGCCGTGTGTCATCGCCAGCAGCGTATCGATTTGAGCATCACTGATGATCCCTTTAAGCGTTTGCTCGGCCTGGGCCTTATCTTCAGAGGCAATGGCTAAAAGCAAGGTCGTGGCATCAGAGAGCTTTAAACCGCACTTGACCAGATATTCCGCCGCATGGTTGCCGCTGGAGTTAATCATCCGCAAGATGCCCCGTGCCTGATTTTCATCCTGGGCCAAATACATATTGGCCATCCAATAACCTATCGGTCCCTGTTCCAGGGAAGCGCCGTCAAAGGGAACGCTGCGATGGGCAATGGCCTTAATAAAATGTCCAGGGGCCCACCAGGTGTTCACAATGCTGTCGGAAGGCGTGTCAGTCTTGATTTTGGTCAAGGCCTCATCCCAGGTTGAATTGAAAATGGGCGTCAGGATTGTCTTGATATCGCGGTTGGCATTAAAGAGCACAAGCGCAATTAAAAGCCCTGCCAGCGGCCATCCCACCGTTTTTAAATTGATAAAACGGTTGGCCGCTGCCGCGGCCAGAAAACTCAAAGGAATGGTGGCAAAAAGGACAAACCGTTCACCATTGAAACTCAGGGCCATGGTCACGACCAGGGTTATGGAGAGAACCAGTGTGTCAATGGCGCGGGATTGACGGAAATTTTGAAGGACCATGCGCAGGCTGTAACACCAGCCGCCCAGGGCCAAGAGCATCAAAACCCAACCGCCTGCAGAGGTGGTGATGCTCCCGAATCCGATTTTTTTCAATTCCCCGACGGCCATATATAGGCTGGGCCATAGGTCAAGGCCGCGATGGGTGAACTTACTTAATTCTCCAAAGCCTTCCTTAAACAGGATAAAGAAATCCTGGAATGAAAAACACATGCTCACGACCAGCAGGCAGGTCCCTATAAAAATGGCTACAAAGATCAAGTTTTGGCGGCCGTGAGGGACGTCTTTTTTGATGACAAAATTATAAGCCGCCGCACCCAGGGCGCAGGCCATCCCCATAAAAAACATCAGTCCCCACCCCTGCCAGAATAAGGCGTAAACTCCCAATGTCAGCCCAAAAAGGATCGCCCATCGATAGCCGTCTTTTTTGGAGGGTGGCCGCAGGGCCAGAAACAGGATCCCTAAGAGCAGTACGGGAAATAAAATATTATAGGGATCGGTCCGAAACCATCCCAGAGAACCGCGCTTTAAATTAATAGGCGCCATGATCAGAAACAATGTCCCGATAAAGGATGCGATCACCGAGTAGCCGAGTACCCTGCAAACCCATAAACCAGCAGCGATAATGAACAGATAAGTCACCAGGGGGGCATAAGCCACCGCCGTCATGAGCGGTACGTGGGGATTAAATAATCGCATGATTTTGTAAATCACAAATCCCCAATAGGGATGGAGCGTAAAAGGCTGCCAATTCCCAAAGGGAGCGCACATCAAAGGATTGAAATACTTGCTTGCTTTTATGACTTTCGCGATGCGTCCTGTCTTGACGATATTTTCAGTTAAATTATAGAAATCATAAGGGTCGGATTCCAGGAGATAGATCTTTTGAGGAGGGGCATTGGACTGACTGGCCAGGCCTATGGTGGCCCTATCAATGGCCTCGTTAAATTTCTTATTGTCGGTATGGATGGCTTCATTGAGTTTTTCTTCTGCCAAATGACTGGCGAGGGCCGGGGGCATGGTGGGGGCATCGGCCATTATTTGTTTAAGAATGGACTGTTTTATTTCGTAAATAACCAGGAGTGTCGCTTGCTCTTTCGCATCATCCCACATATGCGCGCGTAAAGGATACAGCCGGATATAGCAGCTCAACACCGCCAACACCAGCCAAGCCACAGCCCAGGGCCAGATTTTTGATTTATTAGTCATATTCATATTTATTTCTCAAGGATTATGGCACATTTTCTTTATAATGCAAATATTGCTCGTGGATTTTATTGGAAGCAATGGCAATACTCGAGTTTTGTTGGGAGGTGCGTTTGGCCATGATCATGCCTAAGAGCCGGCCCTGGCCATCAAGGATGGGGCCACCGCTGTCACCATGAAATAGATCAAGGTCCAGCTCAAGGAATTCATGGCCGGATCTCGGATGGCTTTGAAGGATATTCTTAATGTGGCCTGCCATCATCCGATTGCTGTTCTCTGAATTGCCTATGGCGATGATCCCATTTCCAATATGGACCCGCACGGAATTGGCCCATCGGATGCGTTTGAGAGGATGGGGCGGATAGACCCGCAGAAAACTAAAGTCATAGTCAGGGGAGGTATAAATTCGCCGGGCGGGTAACTTGGTGCCATCGCGAAGGATGACAAAGATAAAAGGAGCATCCACAATGGTGTGGGTGTTGGTCACAATGATGCCCGAAGGGTCAATGACAATGCCGGCAGCGTTGCGATAGAAGGTCGCCTGGCGCGGGGGAATTGTCGGCATGGTCCGGGTCATCTCCGTGCGCACTGTCACCATGGATTTTTCCGATTGCTGGATACGTTCAATCAGATTACTGTCTGCCCAAGCCTTTGTCACTCCTGTCATTACGGCTGATGATACTGTCATTCCCGCGAAAGCGGGAATCCAAAGCATCGTCATAACGATTGAAGTGAAACGATCCCTGAAAGGCCATACAATATTTCTTGACGCAAGTAACATAAGCAATTACTATTCTCTCATAAATTTTTATGAATAAAATAGATATCAGACCTTATAAAGAAGCGGATCGTGAAGCTTTGCGAAAACTGTGTTGCGATGTGGCGGATCGTGGGGGTTCTATTGAGAATTTCTTCCCTGACCGTGAAGTGGCTGCGGATATGCTGACAAAGTATTATACGGACTATGAGCCTGAATCCACCTTTGTCGCTCTAAGTGATACGCATCTGGTCGGATACATCAATGGCTGTATGGACAATCGCCGTTATGGCCTGGTGATGTTTTGGCTTTTAATACCCGCCTTGCTCATCAAAGGGCTAAAGCGTCGTATTTTTGTCCATCCCGAAATTCAACAATTGGTGGGTGGGGCTTTAAGGAATTGGCGCAGGATTTTTGTCTGGCGCAAGAAATCTTTTCATAGCCATCAGGGGCATCTCCATATCGGCATCGCGCAGGATTACCGTGGACAGCAGTTGGGGGCGCAGTTATTAAAAGCCCTCATAAACCATGCCGCCGGGTCAGGCGTCAGCGAACTTGCAGCTTCTGTCCATGAAGCTAATACAGCGGCGGGAAGATTCTTCGGAGCTCAAGGATTTGTGGTCCGCGAACGCAATCCCATGATCATGGTCCGCAACGGAAAGGAGGAACATTATCAGTCGTTATCCTATGTCAAAACAATTGCATCGCGCCCGTCATCCTGAGCCCTTCGCTTCGCTCGAGGGCAGGCTCCGCGAAGGATCTCTAAAAGAACTACCAAAATTATGCCTGCTTTTTGCCATATTTTTTGGTTTCATGGGATCTCCTGCCTTCGCAGACCAAGTGAAAATGGGTAATGTCACGCTTTCGGCCACGGACCGCATATTAGTGCTTGCTCCCCATCCTGATGATGAAGTCTTGGGGGCCGCTGGAATAATCCAGCAGGCTGTTGCCATGAAATTACCCCTCAAAATTGTTTTCCTGACCTATGGGGACAGTAATCAATGGTCTTTTCTTCTTTATCGCAGGCATCCGGTCGTTTGGCCGGCTGCCGTGGAAAACATGGGATTGGTGCGGCATGACGAAGCGATCAGCGCCTCTGGTATTTTAGGCGTGGACCCCCGAAATTTGCTTTTTTTGGGTTATCCTGATTTTGGCACGCTAAATATCTGGTATTATCATTGGGACCAACGGCCTGCCTATAGAAGCATCATGACCCGCGTGACTGCGGTGCCCTATAAAGGGGCTTATCATTATGGCGCCCCTTATAAAGGAGAGGCAATTGAGGAGGACATGAGGTCCATTTTAAGGGATTTTAAACCGACCAAGATTTTTGTCTCCCACCCTGCGGACCATAATGGGGACCACCTGGCGTTTTATTTATATTTGCGCGTGGCCCTCTGGGATGAGGGGATGGAAGACAAGGTGGATTTATACCCCTATCTTATCCATTATCTTACCTGGCCCAAGCCCAAGGGATTCCATCCTGAGGTAAATCTCACCCCGCCTTCCACATTGTCCAGTGATGAGGTCTGGAAGCAATTTCATTTAAGCCCGTTACAAATGGTGACCAAGAAAAAAGCCCTGGAGGCCCACAAGACGCAATATTTCTCCTCGCCCAGGTATCTATTGTCCTTTGTCAAATTCAATGAAATTTTTGGCGATATCCCCCCGTTGAATCTGCATTTGAATGAGAATATTTCCATTATCTCCGGACAGAAGAAATTGATGACAACGGTGGAATTGCCGGAGGAGTTAAGTGATAAGGAACGTTCCGCCTTCGTTGGTGTTGACTGGAAATCCTTGCGTTGGGAGTCCCAAAATTTGATCGTTACCATCGGTCTCTCCAAACCTCTGGCCCAGGATGTGGAAGCCTCCATTTATTTCTTTGGTTACAGCCGTCAAATGCCTTTCGGGCAGATGCCCAAAATCAATGTTCGTCTGGGCGTTTTAAGCTACAGCGTTTATGACCAAAATAAGCGCCTGGAGCAGGAGGTCGTTCAGGTCACCCGCAGTCCCAATGAAGTGACGATCAAGGTTCCCCTCAAATTGCTGGGGTATCCACAAAAAATCCTGAGCAGCGCCCGGACATCCCTAGGCAATTTTCCCTTGGACAACGCTTCATGGGTCGTCATAGACCTTAAATGAAACAAACCCTCAAACAAGCCTTCATCACCGCCCTGACCGCCGTCAGCTGCCTTTACCTGGCCCAGTGGTGCAAATTACCTCAAAGTTTTTGGGCCGTCATGAGTTCAGTGGTGGTGATGCAAGCTGACACCAAGGCCACGATTAGCGCCTCCTGGATGCGGATCGTCGGTACCCTGGCAGGGGCATTCGTGGGAGGGTCATTCTTGGCTCTTGGGGGATATCATCCCTGGTCTTTGGGTGTGGCTGTGGGATTGGTGGTCGTGATTTGCGCGCTGTTAAGATTAATGGAAAGCTACCGTATCGCCGCCGTGACGGTTGCCGTCGTGATGTTGACCGGCCAATCCGTTTCTCCCTGGACCACCGCCACCTTTCGCTTTCTGGAGGTGACCTTCGGCATCCTGGTCGCACTATTGATCTCAGCCCTGTTTAATCCTTCCTATGTCTATCAACGCTTACGCGCCGTGTTTACTTGTAATTCCAAGAAATAATTATCCATATTTTCTCTAGAGGAGTAGAATAAGACCATGAAACTTCTTTATACTAAACGTTCTCCTTATGCACGTAAAGTCAGGGTCATTGCTTTGGAGAAAAACATACCGTTGGAGCTGATTGATGAAGACCTTCAAAAAAAATCTCAACGCCTGTTAGACGCCAACCCTTTGGGTAAGGTCCCGACGCTGGTCCTGGATAACGGGACAACAATTTTTGACAGCCCTGTCATCTGTGCGTATTTAGACAGTCTTGATGAGAAGCAAATCATGATCCCCCGAGAGTCCCTTGCGCGTATCGAGGTTTTAACATGGGAGGCCTTTGCCGATGATTTAATGACGGCAGCCATCAACCTCTACATGGAACGTGTCCGGCACCCCCATGATTTTCATAAAGATTTTACTGCTGGCTTGGAAAATAATATCAAATCAGCCTACACCTACATCGAAAAGAATTTGCCCAAACTTAAACAATTTAATTTGGCTTCCATTGCTGTAGTGTCCGCGATCGGTTATATCCATTTTCGCCTGTCGCATTTAAAAGTGCAGGGGCCAGTCTCCCAATGGTTTGAAGAAATCTCTAAACGTCCCAGCATGGCCCAAACAATCCCGGTGGCATAACATGGCACGCCGCAAACTCGATGTCAGGCAAAATCAACCGGTCAAACTGCCCAACGGCCGGACGGTCCACATCACCTGTATTCATCATCCCGGTGCTGTCATCATCGCGCCATTTTTAAATAAGAACACCGTTGTCATGATGCGCCAATTTCGACCGGCGCTAAATAAATATATTTATGAACTTCCCGCCGGAACGCTTGACCCCAACGAATCGCTGGCCACCTGTGCCCATCGTGAATTGTTGGAAGAAACCGGCCTTAAGGCTAGAAAACTGGTTAAATTAGGATCGATTTATCCTGTACCAGGTTACTCAACGGAAATCATCCATATTTATAAAGCCGAGCAGTTAACATTGACCGAGGCCCAACCGGAAGAATACGAGGTCATTGAAACCATCCCAATGACCCGGATCCAGGTCAAAAAACTTTTCGCCCAGGGAAAATTAATGGATGCCAAAACCATCTGCACCTTCGCCCATTGCGGCTGGTTATAAAATCTGCGTCATTGCGAGGAGCACAGCGACGAAGCAATCTCTGAAAGAACAACTTGATCCAGAAATCATCCTTCCTAAAACACTACGCCTCATCCCTGATCCTCCTTGGTTCAATCTCTTTGGGATGCATCTTGGGTCTGATTTTCAAAGAAAAGTCGCTTGTTTTCAAGCCTTTCGGTGACATCTTCCTCAACCTCCTTTTTACCATTGTCGTCCCGCTGGTCTTTTTTTCCATTTCTTCAGCGGTCGCTGCCATGAACAATATCCAGCGCCTGGGAAAAATCATTTTATGGATGATGGTTGTTTTCACCGTGACCGGCATTATGGCCTCAGTCCTGATGCTCATTGCAGTCAGAATATACCCGCCGGCAGAAGGGATCAACATCTCCCTGCCGAGCCAAGTGCATTTTCAACCGCTCAATGTATCCGATCAAATCGTCAAAGCATTTACGGTGGCTGATTTCGGCGACCTGTTATCTAAAAAGAACATGTTGGCCTTGATCATTTTTGCATTGCTCATCGGTCTTAGCGCCTGCACCTTGGGAGAAAAAGCAAAGGCCTTTACCGCCTTTTTATTGTCAGGCAACGCGGTGATGATGAAAGCTATTTCCTATATCATGCTTTACGCGCCCATTGGTTTGGGGGCCTATTTTGCTTATTTGATCGGGGTCTTTGGTCCCCAGTTGTTAGGGACCTATGTCCGTGCCATGACCATTTATTATCCGGTGGCCATCGCTTATTTTTTCTTCGGTTTTTCTTTTTATGTTTTTTTGGCGGCCGGCAAAAAAGGATTACGCATTTTTTGGCCCAATATCACACCTGCCGCCTTGACCGCCTTGGCGACAAGCAGCAGCATGGCCACGATCCCGGCAAATCTGGAAGCCGCGGAAAGGGTGGGAGTGCCTGCCGATATCCGTGAGATGGTCATTCCTATTGGTTCAACCATTCATATGGACGGCTCTTGTTTGTCCGCTGTCCTTAAGACCGCTGTCCTCTTCGGCCTGTTTCATATGGATTTTTCATCTCCGTGGGCCATGGTCACCGCTGTGGGTGTTGCCCTCTTAAGCGGAACGGTGATGAGCGGCATCCCTGGCGGAGGTTTTTTAGGGGAATTAATGATTGTAACGCTTTATGGTTTCCCCATCATCGCCATGCCCATCATCTCCATGATAGGCACCCTGGTCGATCCTCCCGCTACCATGGTTAATGCCATAGGAGACAACGTCAGTAGTATGTTGGTTGCCCGCATCCTAGGCGGCAAAAACTGGATGTCCAACCGTGAAAATGTATAGGATATTCCTTTACCTTTTTCTGTTGATGGCCCAGGGTTGTTCAACTATTACCCCCCAAGCACTCCAAAGTCTTGACGCATCTCAAGCCATCATCGTCCATCCGATAAAGAAAAATTCCAATCAAGCGCACTTAAGCGCATGGCAAAAACAGGGCGGCAATTGGCATCGTGTCTACTTTGTCAGTGCGGTGATCGGCCGCAATGGCCTGGCGCTGCCTGGCGAGAAAAAAGAAGGGGATGGCCAAACACCATCAGGAACATACCCCTTGGGCCCGGCTTTTGGTTACGCGGCTTACATCGCCACCGGCCTTGTTTATCGGCAGGCAGGTGACCTAGATTTTTGGGTGGATGATATTAAATCTTTACAATATAATCAATGGGTCCATGGAAAGCCTGCTGCCAGTACCTTTGAGCACATGAAACGTCTTGATAATCTTTATCAATATGGCATCGTTATCGGGTATAATAAGGATCCGGTCGTGCCTGGGGCCGGGAGTGCCATTTTTATGCACGTGTGGCGCAGGTATGACAGCCCAACATCAGGCTGTGTGGCCCTTAATCAACGAAATTTGCGCAGAATATTGCATTGGTTGAATAAAGCCAATCAACCCGTTATAATTTTGGAGTAATATCAGTGCCTGACGCTCAAACAGTCAATACACTTTTAAATTCCTATGGTGTCTCGGGCCTGGCTGGTGGTGGGGGGGGATTAAATTGGGGCTACTGGATTGCTAATATCCTTTTTAACATTATCGGCTGGTGTGCACTCACTTATGGGTGGAAGCAAAAAAGCATACGCCCAAGCATCATTGGTCTTGTGCTGATGGTTTTTCCCTACTTTGTTTCCAATACCTTTTTATGCTTTGTCATCGGTATCGCCCTGACCGCCGCGTTATATTATTGGAGAGAATAAAAAATAAGGAGAGTTAAATCTTATGACTCAAAAAATTTTACGTTTTGCCGTCATCTTAGCCGGTTGCGGCAATAAGGACGGCGCTGAGATCCATGAATCTGTCTTGACCCTCCTGAGCATTGATAGGGCGGGGCACCACTACCAATGTTTTGCGCCGGATGTCCTTCAAGGCCGCGTGCTTAATTTTTTGTCCAACGAAGAAATGCCGGAAAAGCGCAACGTGCTTCTTGAATCTGCCCGCATTGCGCGAAGTCAAATAAAACCTCTTTCAGCTTTTGCTGAGAAAGATTTTGATATCCTGGTAATGCCAGGCGGCAGCGGAGTTGCATATAATCTTTGCACCTTTGCCGTTGATGGTGATAGAATGTCTCTTCTGCCGCAGGTGGAGGCCGCTGTCCGGGGCATGCACCAGGCGGGAAAGCCCATTGGCGCATTGTGCATATCACCAGTGATCATTGCTCATGTCTTGAAAAATGTGACAGTCACCTTCGGCAAAGATGAAAAGATTAATGCCATGTTCCAAAAGTCCGGAGCCAAGACAGTCAATGCGGACGCCCGTAGCATTGTGATTGACGCTCCCAATAAAATAGTCACGACCCCCTGCTATATGCTGGATGCCCGGATTAGCGAGGTGGGCGAGGGAATAGAAAAACTCATCCAAGAACTTATAAAATTAAGGAATTCTTCCTAAATCCTTTATTTTCCCTCCCCCCTTGGTGGGGAGGCCTGCCGCTCTCTGCGGCAGTCAGGCTAATAAATTTGCAATAGTATTGCTCGGTTAGGGAGGGGGGACAATAAATCCTATGCGCATTCTAGTCGTCGAAGACGAAGTTAAAATAGCCCAATTCATCAAACGCGGTCTTAAGGAAGAGGGCTATGCTGTTGATGTGGCCGGTGATGGGGAGGAAGGGCATTTTTTATTAAGTTCCAATGAATATGATGCCATCATTTTGGATTTAATGTTGCCTAAAATTGACGGCTTGACGCTTTGCCGCACCCTGCGCAAAGACGGGAACCAAACACCGATCATCATGCTGACAGCCAAGGATGCGGTCAAAGACAAGGTCAAAGGGCTGGATTCCGGGGCAGATGACTATTTGCCTAAGCCTTTCGCGTTTGAGGAATTGTTGGCGCGCGTGCGTGTCGTCCTGCGCAAAAAGGACAGCCGTGTGCAGACCCAATTAAAAGTGGATGATCTTCTTCTGGATTTATTGACGCACAAGGTCACCCGGGGGGAACGTGAGATTGATTTGACCGTTAAAGAATATGCGCTTCTTGAATATTTGATGCGCAATGCGGGCAATATCGTCACCCGTACCATGATATCCGAACATGTCTGGGATATCAATTTTGACACCTTCACCAATGTGATTGACGTTTACATCAATTACCTGCGTAACAAAATTGACACCGGCTTTGAGAGCAAAATGATCCATACCGTGCGCGGTAAGGGATACCTCCTTAAAAAGCAGTAACATATGCTCCTTCAGTCCATCCGTTTTAAAATTGTCCTCTGGCACATGTTCATCCTGTCATTGGCACTTTTTATTTTTGGGATGGTGCTTTATCACAATCTTTACCTGAAGATCGCCGATGATACCGATGATGTGTTGCGCTCCCGTTCCAAAGGTATTGAAGAATCCATCGACACCTATTGGGAAGCGGAGAGGATAGCCATTGCCGAAGGGGTTTCTAAGTCCCATTTTTCGAAGCAAGACAATATCAATTTTATCAGGATCGCCAAACGTTGGGTTGGTGAAAAGATCAATGATCCAGACCTGATCAATATTATCGTGCGCATTTTCGATGCTCACGGTTCTCCGATAGCCTCAACCAGGAACATCCCCATTGAGCATCTTAATGCGCGGATTTTTAACGAAGTTAAAAGGGGGGCCGACCATTTTGAAAATGTGTATCTGGTGGTTGATGAACGGCCCACCTCATTTAGGATTTTGACTACTCCTGTCATGGAAAACAGGAGGCTCTCCTATGTCGTCCAGGTGGCCAGCCCCTTGACCCAGCTTCATGCCGTATTAAGGAATTTAAGTTTGTCATTGCTCTTTTTACTTCCCTTGACCGTTATTCTGACGGGATTAAGCGGTGTCTTCCTGGTCCAGTTGACCTTAAGGCCGGTGGACCAGATGATTGACACGATCCATCAAATCACGGCAGAAAATTTAAAGCTGAGGCTTAAGATCCCAGGGACCAAGGATGAAATTGAGTCCCTGGCCCAGACATTTAATCAAATGATCTCCCGTCTCGATGAAGCCTTCACCACCCAAAGGCAGTTTATGGAGGATATCTCCCATGAGTTAAAGACGCCCTTGTCTGTCCTGAAAGGGGAGCTCGAAGTCACATTGAAAAGGATCCGTTCCACCCAGGAATACGAGACTACCCTGCAAAGCAGTCTGGAGGAGGTCAATCATCTGGCAGGCATGGTTGAAAATTTGTTGACCTTGGCCCGTTTCGATGCCAAGACAACGACGCTCCAGGCCGTGGTTTTAGATCTTAACTTATTGCTCAGGGATGCAGTAGAAGCCATTCAGGTATTGGCGGTCCAGAAAGACATCTCAATCCAATTAAACAGTGCGCATACCGTAGAGATTATTGGGGACAAACACCAGTTGAAGCGATTGATCCTTAATATTTTAGATAATGCTATCAAATACACGCCCCCCGGTGGTAAAATTTCTATTGATTTACGCCAACAAAAGAACACCGCGGACATTGATATTACTGATTCGGGCATCGGTATCCCTGAAGGAGAACTGCCGCATATTTTTGACCGTTTTTATAGGATTGATAAATCGCGAAGCAGTATTGGTTTTGGCTTGGGTTTAAGTATAGCCCAATCGATAGCGGTCGCTCATGGAGGCAGGATTTATGCCAGGGCCAATGTCCCTCAAGGGACAACCTTTACCATATCCCTTCCCATAAAACCTAGGTAAATTTTGTGTCATTCCG
>CAZKUL010000008.1:0-13440 GCA_964555945.1 uncultured Planctomycetales bacterium | reverse complement strand
TGTCATTCCGGCGAAAGCCGGAATCCTCTTCAATAGACTAAAGACCCCGGCTTGCGCCAGGGTGACATATATAGCTAAACATTATCGTCATTCCCGCGAAAGCGGGAATCCAAGTGTTATAAATTTTTAATTTTCTTCTAATGACTTTCTAATGCGAAGCCATTTAAACTTGAACACTAATACTATTTTAGGAAGGCAAATGATAAAAAGAACTGTTTTAATATTATGCCTCTTGGCAGGCAATCTTATTTTTCCCCCTCTTTTTTATAAAGAGAGGTTAGGGGGGGTTAAGGGAAGTTTAGCGATGGCTGATGATGCTGCCAAGGCCCCAACCACTGTGCCGGATACCGCGCATACCATTGTGGGAGGAGTGGTCAAGACTGTTTCTTGGGCAGATCCGGTCAAAGGTACGAGATCCGAAATTGTCGTGACGGATACCGGCAAAAAGCCCATCCATATATTAGTGACATCAACAACCACTCTTTGGGACAGTGACGCTAAAGCCATCATGCCGGATAAAATAATCGCCAAAAGCCATATCAACGTCATCTACCGCACCACCCCCGAAGGCGTCAACATCGCTAAATCTATCAAAATTATAAAGTAATCTCTCTGATGCTTCCATCCCTGGTCATTTCCAACATTCCAGACCTAAGTTTCGCGCCTCCATTGACATATAAGAAGCCTTTCTATATAATTAACAATTCTACCATACTAGCAATGGATTCTTCATAAGCAGGAGCTTCAATGAGCCAAACAATGTTCGATAAAATATGGCAGGACCATCTGGTGCGGGACTCGCAGGGGGATACCTCTCTTATTTATATAGATTTGCATCTGGTCCATGAAGTGACAAGCCCTCAGGCCTTTGCGGCTTTAAGGGAAAATAAAAGGATGGTGCGCTGCCCGCAAAAAACCGTGGCCACCATGGATCACAACGTGTCCACGCGCACCAAGGACATCTCCAAGGTTGAGGCCACCTCGCGCACCCAAATGGATACTTTATCCAAGAATTGCCATGAATTTGGCGTAAAGTTATTTGATTTTGCGGACAAGGACCAGGGGATTGTGCACGTGATCGGCCCAGAGCAGGGTTTGACGCTGCCTGGCCTGACCATCGTCTGCGGCGATTCTCATACCGCCACCCACGGCGCATTCGGCTCTTTGGCCTTTGGCATCGGCACCTCTGAGGTGGAGCATGTGTTAGCTACCCAGACTTTACAACAAAGCCGGCCAAAAACAATGCTCATCAATATCGACGGGAAATTAGGCCAGGGAGTGACGTCCAAGGATATTATTTTGTATATCATCGGCCAGATAGGGGCTGCCGGTGGTACGGGATATGTCATCGAATATGCTGGCTCTGCGATTCGCGCCCTGTCAATGGAAGCCCGCATGACCATTTGCAATATGTCCATCGAAGCAGGGGCCCGGGCCGGGATGATTGCCCCTGATGAGACAACATTCAATTATGTCAAGGGCCGTGATTTTGCTCCCAAAGGCAGTGATTGGGAGGCGGCTGTGGCTTATTGGAAAACATTGCCCAGTGATAAAGACGCTAAATTTGACAGGGTCCTTAATATCATGGCTGAAGATATAAAACCGATGGTCACTTGGGGAACATCGCCGGGCCAGGTGGCCAGTGTTGACGGTGTTGTCCCTGATCCGGAGATGATGAAGGATGCCGTTGACCGGACAGCCGCCCGCAATGCCTTGGCGTATATGGATTTGAAACCTGGTACTAAAATGACGGACATCAAGATCGATAAAGTTTTTATCGGCTCTTGCACCAATGGCCGCATTGAAGATCTGCGTGCCGCTGCTCAGATTGTTAATGGCAAGAAAGTGGCCTCGGGTGTCACGGCCATTGTCGTTCCGGGTTCAGGGCGCGTGCGGCTTCAAGCTGAACGTGAAGGATTAGATAAGATTTTTATTAATGCCGGCCTGGAATGGCGTTTTGCCGGCTGTTCCATGTGCTTAGGGATGAATGATGACCAATTAAAGAAAGGCGAGCGCTGCGCCTCCAGCAGCAATCGCAATTTCGAAGGCCGTCAAGGCCCCGGCGGCCGCACCCACTTAATGAGCCCCGAGATGGCCGCAATTGCGGCGTTGGAAGGCAAAATAACAGATATTAGAGGTTTTATAAAATAATATGCAACCCTTCAAAACACATACTGGCATCGCAGTGCCTTTAAATCGCGTCAACGTCGACACCGATGCCATCATCCCCAAACAATTCTTAAGAAAAATTGAAAAGACAGGATTTGGGAAACATCTTTTTCATGAATGGCGCTATAGCGATTATGAAGGCACCAAGGAGAACCCTGATTTTATTTTAAACCAGGAGCCCTATCGAAAAGCCACGGTGCTTTTAGCCCGTGACAATTTCGGCTGCGGCTCCAGCCGCGAGCATGCGCCCTGGGCGTTGGCTGATTTTGGATTCAAATTGATCATTGCGCCATCCTTCGCGGATATTTTCTATAATAACTGTGTCAAGAATGGTATTTTATTGACACCGCTAAAATCCCAGGAGGTCGATGAGATCTTCACCTTTGTTGAGAAAAATAAAGGCGCCACCATCAGTGCTGATCTACCCGCGCAAACAGTGACTGCCAACGGGAAGATCTATTCATTCCAGATTGATGCCTTTAATAAAGAATGCCTGCTCAAAGGCCTGGATGCCATCGGCTGGACATTGCAGTTTAGCGACAAGATAAATAATTATGAAGCAAAGCTCCAATCCCAGAGACCTTGGTTGAAGAGATAAGATATATATGAATTCCCTCCCCCTTGTGGGGAGGGCTAGGGAGGGGGGAAATATCCCCATTATTTATGAATAATATCAGAAAGCATTCCTCCATCGTCACCGACGGCTACGACCGTGCCCCCAGCCGCGCCATGTTGCGCGCTGTTGGTTTTAAAGACGGGGACTTTACCAAACCCCAGATTGGCATTGCCTCCACTTGGTCCATGGTGACACCCTGCAATATGCATATCAACACCTTGGCCGATAAGGCCGCTCAAGGGGCTGATGCTGCAGGCGGCAAGGCCGTCATTTTTAATACCATCACTATTTCAGATGGTATTTCCATGGGCAGTGAGGGCATGAAATATTCTCTGGTGTCCCGTGAGGTCATTGCCGATTCCGTGGAATGCGTGATTGGCTGCCAGGGCTATGATGGCCTGGTTGGTATCGGTGGTTGCGATAAAAATATGCCGGGACTTATCATGGCCATGGCCCGTCTTAATCGCCCTGCAGTATTTGTCTATGGCGGCACCATCCTGCCGGGTTGTTTTAACCAAAAGAATGTGGATATTGTTTCTGTCTTTGAGGCCGTAGGCGCCTATGCCAATAAGAAAATCAATGCGCAGGAACTCAAAGGGGTGGAGAGTTGTGCCATCCCCGGCCCAGGTTCTTGCGGCGGCATGTATACGGCCAATACCATGGCCTGTGCCATTGAAGCGCTGGGGATGAGTTTACCCAATAGCTGCGCCCAGACAGCGGTTTCCCAAGAAAAACAGGAAGATTGCATTAGCGCCGGCAAAGCTGTTTTAAACCTTTTAAAAAAGAACATCACCCCGCGCAGCATCATGACCAAAAAAGCGTTTGAAAATGCGATCGTGGTGGTCACGGCCTTAGGCGGCTCCACCAACGCGGTGCTGCACTTATTGGCCATGGCTGATGCCGCTGGTGTCAAATTAAGCATTGATGATTTCACCCGCATCGGCAAAAAAGTGCCGGTGTTAGCAGACCTTAAACCCAGCGGACGTTTTGTGATGGCCGAATTGGTCGCGATCGGGGGCGTGCTGCCGCTGATGAAAATGTTATTGGACAAGGGCCTTTTGCATGGGGAATGCCTGACCGTCACCGGACACAGCCTGGCCGCAAATCTAGCCAACGTGAAGCCCTATCCATCCGGACAAGAAATCATCCGTCCCTTTGATAATCCCATCAAGAAGGAAGGTCATCTGGTCATTCTCTATGGCAATTTGGCCTCCGAGGGTGCCGTGGCCAAGATTTCGGGCAAGGAAGGATTGTCTTTTACCGGCAAAGCTAAAGTATTTGATTCTGAAGAAACAGCCCTGAAAGCTATTTTGGCGGGCCGGATCATCAAGGGCGATGTGATTGTGATCCGTTATGAAGGCCCCCGCGGAGGTCCTGGCATGCGGGAGATGCTTTCTCCAACTTCAGCCATTTCAGGACGTGGCTTGGGCAAAGACGTGGCTTTGATCACCGACGGCCGCTTTTCCGGCGGCAGCCATGGTTTTGTGGTGGGGCATATCACACCGGAGGCCTTTAACGGCGGTCTTTTGGCCATTGTCAAGAATGGTGACACCATCACGATAGACGCCCAGAAGCGCCAAATCAATTTAAACGTGCCTGTCGTGGAAATCAAAAAAAGACAAAAAACTTGGAAACAACCTAAACCAAGATCTACGCGCGGTGTTTTAGCCAAATATGCTAAACTGGTTACCAGCGCCTCACAAGGTGCTGTAACAGACAGTGGTCTATAGGAGAGGGGGATCCATTGGCCGGCAACTCATTCGGACAACTATTTAAGATCACGACTTTTGGCGAAAGCCACGGGCCTGCCATCGGTGTCGTGATCGATGGTGTACCTTCAAAATTACCTTTATCCGAGGCGGATATCCAAATAGATCTGGACCGCCGCCGGCCCGGGCAAAGTAAAATTACCACCCAGCGCAAAGAATCTGATAAAGCTGAAATCCTTTCAGGGGTCTTTGAAGGAAAAACGACAGGCGCGCCTTTGGCCATCCTCATCCGCAATGAAGACCAGCGGTCCAAAGATTATGAGAACATCAAGGATGTCTTCCGTCCCGGCCACGCTGATTTTAGTTATATCGCCAAGTACGGTATCCGTGATTATCGCGGCGGCGGACGATCTTCCGGTCGTGAGACAGCCTGCCGGGTGGCTGCCGGTGCGGTCGCCAAAAAGATTTTGGCCAAACACAAGGTTCAAATCATTGTCTACACCTGGGCGGTAGGGGGCACCTATGCCCATAATATTGATTACAAAACCATCGAGCAAAATGCCGTGCGCACCGCTGATGCGAAAGTGGCGCCGGTCATGATTGCCAAAATAGAAGAAGCCCGCAAGAACGGGGATTCCCTTGGTTCTATCTTGCAGTGTGTCGTCAAGAATTGTCCCGCGGGCTTGGGAGACCCTTGTTTCGATAAGCTCAATGCCCGTTTGGCACAGGCGCTTATGTCCATTGCTACAGTCAAAGGCATCGAATTTGGCGAAGGCTTTGGCGCCAGCCAACTGACAGGTTCGGTGAATAATGACCGTTTTATTCTCAAAGGCTCCAAGGTGGGTACGGCCACCAATCACGCCGGCGGCATCATGGGTGGTATTTCTACCGGTGAGGATATCCTCATCCGCATGGCCTTAAAGCCGCCCTCATCTATTTCTCAACTTCAAAAAACCCTCAACGAGAAGCGCCAGGAAGTCGAGGTCCAAGTTAAAGGCCGCCACGACCCCTGCCTGGCCCCGAGGGTGGTCCCTGTGGCCGAAGCCATGATTGCATTGACCCTGGTAGATGCCATGATGCTACAAAAGGCATCGCAAATTTAATTTATTCGTTAACAATACCGTCATTCCCGCGAAAGCGGGAATCCAAAATAGAATTAATTCTGATATGGATCCCCACTTTCGGTCATTGTATCTTTAAAACATGGACAATCAAAAAGTCATCCTTATCACAGGCTGCTCGAGCGGATTTGGTATGCTGGCTGCTGTTCGCCTGGCCTCCCGAGGGCATTTCGTATGGGCAACCATGAGGGACCTCTCCAAGAAGCAATTTTTGGAAAATGAACTAGCCAAGCACAATGCTCAAGCCGTGGTCCGTGCCCTTGATGTCACCAAACCTTCCACCATTAAGAATGTCGTGGATGAAATCCAAAAAATACATTTCCATATTGATGTACTGGTTAATAACGCAGGTTATGGGATCGCAGGATTTTTTGAGGACCTGAGTGAAGATGAGATCCGGGCCCAAATGGAAACCAATTTTTTTGGCGTCCAGAACGTGTGCCGCGAAGTCATTCCCTTGATGCGTCAGCGCGCCCAAGGTAAGATTATTAACATTTCAAGCATTGCCGGTCAAACCGCCACCCCTTGTTTAGGGGCCTATAATTCGAGTAAATGGGCGCTGGAAGCTTTTAGTGAGAGCCTCTATCATGAACTGTCGCTGTTTGGGATTTCCGTCGTTTTGGTTGAGCCTGGTTCGTATCCGACGCAAATTTTTACCAACAACGCGCATTATGCCAGGAATTTTGATAATGACCAAAGTCCCTATTTCGTCTTCAGCCAAAGGTTGAAGAAAATCATGCAGCATTATCTTAAAAACCGCAAGCGTGACCCCGAAGATGTGGCGCGGCTCATTGAAAATATTGTCAATACAACCCATCCTCGTTTGCGGTACGTGTCAGACGCTTCATCGTGGTGCCGCATTAGGGTACAAAAAATATTGCCACCCCCTTTATTTGGGTTTATGTTAAGGAGATTCATTTATGCAAACAAATAAAACACCCTATCAGCGTCAGATTTTTGTATGTACGAATAATGCTAATGGAGAAAAAGCCTCTTGCGGGGACCATCAGGGAGAAGAAGTCTTTCGTCAGATGCGGGAGATAGCCAAGGAGCGCAAGTTGCATCCCCAAATCCGCGTGGCCCAGGCCAGATGTTTAGGTCAATGCGCCAAGGGGGTCAATATCATGGTCTATCCCGACAACGTTTGGCATAGCGACGTACGCCTGGAAGACGTTCCTCAGTTGGCCGAAAAATACATTACCACACTTAGTCATCCTGAGCGTAGCGAAGGATCTCTAAAAGAACATCAGGTATGATTTGTATTTTTTTTACGCGTAAATCAAGAATATTGATTCTAATCTGCACCATTGTCTTCAGCTTCCCTTGGGCTTATGCCCAGACAGCGGAGCAGTATAACGAGCAGGGTTTAACTTATTTTAAACAAAATAATTTTTCCGCGGCCGTCGGTGCGTTTACCAGGGGCATTGTCCTCGATCATAACAATGCAAAATGTTATCATAACCGTGCCCTGGCCTATGTCAAAGCAGGTCACCTCGCGGAGGCTATTTCTGATGCCACTCAAGCCATTGAAATCAACCCCAAAGATGCCATTGCTTTCTATGTCCGCGGGTTGATCTATTATGAGCGAGGCCAAGGGATTCAAGCCATCGCTGATTTTAGCCAAGCCATTGCCATTAATCCTAAGGTGGCCAAAGGTTATTTGAGTCGCGCGTTGACCTACCTTCGGGAAGATAAACCTAATGAAGCTGTCAGGGATTTGACCATGGTCGTTACCATCAATCCCGATAATGCGAGGGCCTATTTTAACAGGGCCGTGGGCTATTATCAGTTAAAGCAATATGACAAGGCCTGGGCTGATGTGCACAAGGCGCAGAGTCTAGGTACTACGGTCAATCCTGGTTTTATAGCAGTCTTAAAGCAGGCATCAATTTCCAGGATGTCATCCTGAGGACATAAACTATGCAAATCGATTGTAAGCAAATTAGTTCAGACCAACTTTACTTTATCCTCATTCAGCTTGTGATTCCACGACCCATCGCATGGGTGTTATCTGATAATGGTAATGCCACCTATAATCTCGCTCCTTTCTCATTTTTTAATGCGATTGCCAGCAACCCGCCTGTTCTTATGCTTTCGGTCGGATGGAAGGATGAGTCGACCCGTAAGGACACGTGGGTCAATATCAAGGAACGAAGCCATTTTGTCGTGCATATCCCAAGTGTAGAGCAGGTCCATGAAGTCAGTAATTCTTCGGCGGTTTTACCACACGGTGTTTCTGAAGTTGACCAAAATCACATTGCCTTGGAAAAATTGGAAGGATGGCCTTTGCCCAAGGTCAAGGGGGCCAAGGTCGCCTTCATGTGTGAAACATATGCCATTCATGAAATAGGTGATGATCCTCAGGGTTTGATTTTAGGCAGGATCAATCATATCATTGTCGATGACATCGCTGTCAGTCAGGATAGAGGACGTACGGTCATCGACCCGGCCCTCATCAATCCTTTAGCGCGTTTAGGCGGTAACCACTATGCCTCTTTAGGCGAAATACTAACCGTCAAAAGACCTGATAAACCGTAAGCAGGAAATCCCTTGTAGATTCCCTCCCCCTTGTGGGGAGGGTTAGGGAGGGGGATATCAAAGGAGGCTTAAAATGCCAAAAGACAAAATCACCGTCTTCAAAATCAAAAACCGCAGCGGTTATGCCGCCATCTGCAGGGAACATCTCACTGAGGGTAAAAGCCAACAAGAGGCTTTAGACCGTATGCAAAAAGCCCTCAAGCGTACCTCCAAGCCAACGCCGCGCTAAAAAAACTCTATTGAGTGATTGCTTTTTATTCCCACCCATCTATACTAAAAATATATTCAATCCTATTTATGTCCAAATCGGGCAGCACGTGTCACCGGCCAATGGTTTTTTTATGTAGGGGCGGACCTCGTGTCCGCCCAATGTTGTAATTCGCCATTTTACCTTCAATCGGAGGAATTCTATGAGCATGTTTGACAAAAATATTAGCCAGGAAAAGCTGAAAAGCCTTGAATTTGCCGAAGCTGCCCGCGAGCAGGAGTGGAAAGCCCCGAGTTTTGCCCTCAAGCTATTCCATGGTTCCCTTGATTTTAGTTTGATCCATCCATTTCCCAAAGAAGACCCCCAACAGAAAAAAGAGTGCGAAGAGTATATGGTCAGAATGGAAAAATTTTTAAAGGAAAACCTTAATCCTGAGGAAGTCGATTTGACCGGGGAGATTCCCCAGAAAGTCTACAAAGGACTGGCCGAGATGAAGGCGTTCGCCTTAAAGATACCTAAAGAATACGACGGTATGGGTTTTAGTCAATACAGTTATAACCGTATCATGCACTTGATTGCCAGTTATTGTGCCTCCACCTGCGTTCTGCTCTCCGCGCATCAAAGTATAGGTGTGCCCCAACCCTTGAAACTTTTTGGGACACCGGAACAAAAGAAGAAATATTTACCCCGGTTTGCGCAAGGCGCCATCTCCGCTTTTGCGTTGACTGAGCCCGAGGCAGGGTCGGATCCGCGCAATATGACCACATCCGCCACTCCGACGGAAGATGGAAAATCATATTTGATCAATGGTGAAAAACTTTGGTGCACCAACGGCCTTATCGCGGATATCATGGTGGTCATGGCCGTGACCCCGCCCAAAATCGTCAATGGCAAAGAGATCAAGCAAATCACAGCTTTTATTGTCGAGAAGGAATATCCTGGAATTGAAAGGATCCATCGCTGCAGTTTTATGGGGATACGCGGCATTCAAAACGGTCTGATCCGTTTTAAGAATGTCAAAGTCCCGCGTGAGAATATCATTTTAGGGGAAGGCGAGGGGCTCAAGTTAGCATTGGTGACCTTAAACACCGGGCGTCTGACCATACCAGCCACATCGACGGCCACAGGAAAATGGTGTTTGAATGTGGCGCGCCAATGGGCCACCAAGCGTCATCAATGGGGCAGTGCGATCGGTGAACATGAGGCCGTGGCGTTAAAATTGAGCTATATTGCTTCGCATACCTTTGCCATGGATGCTGTTACATGGCTCACCGCGGCGATGGCGGATGATAAACACCGTGACATCCGTCTGGAAGCCGCCATAGCCAAATTATTTTGCACGGAGACCTCTTGGAAGATTGTTGATGACACCTTACAAATCCGTGGGGGGCAGGGTTATGAAACATCTTCGTCCTTGGCCAAGAGAGGCATGGATTATTGGCCGGTAGAACGCGCGCTCCGGGATAACCGGATCGGCCGCATTATCGAGGGCACGACAGATATCATGCATTTATTCATTGCCCGCGAGGCCCTGGACCCTCATCTGTCCAAGATCAAACCGTTGCTGAACGCCAAGCTGCCCGTCAATGTTAAGATACAGGCGGCCCTTAAAATGGTTGGCTTTTACGTCCCGTGGTACCTGCCTTTATGGATGCCTGTTACCCCGGCCGATGGTGTCAGGGACCTCCCAACACCTTTGGATGGACATATGGCCTTTGTCCAGCATGCCAGCAAGCAATTGGCCCGCGAAACGTTCCATGAGATGATCAAATACCAGCAAAAATTGGAAAGCAAGCAAAGTATTCTAAACCGTGTCGTGGATATCGGCACCGAAATGTTTGCGATGTCTGCTGTTTGTGCTTACGCTGCCATGTTGGCTAAGGATGGCCAGGCGAATGCCGTTGATTTGGCAGACAGTTTTTGCTGCGACGCCCGCAAGCGCGTAGAAGGCATATTTAAAGAAGGGACCCACAATACAGATGCCCATAATTTAAAAGTGGCCAAGAAGATATTAGCTAAAGAATTTGAATGGATGGAAAATCAGATTATTAAGTAATGCCTAGATCGTCATTGCGAGCCCGAAGGGCGAAGCAATCTCCGATGGTAGAAAGATCATTCGATTTTAACTTATGACAGCCTTACCATCATTTTTCAACAATAAATTACCTCTTTTGAAGCAAATCCCTATCTTTCAAGGCTTGAATTGGTTTGCCTTAAATCGTATCAGCCGTTTCGTCGAGGTCGTTGATTTCAACAAAGGGGACATCATCTGCCAGCAAGGCGCGCCGGCGGACGCTTTTTATGCCTTGGTCTCCGGAAGGGTGTATTGCTATAGTCTCAATCCTGCCGGACACAAGGAGGATGTTGAGTTTATTTTGCGTGGGATGCAGTTTGGCATCATCTCAGCCTTGACCGGTGAAAATCATACCCACACCTATGAAGCCATTAATGATTCTCTCGTTATCAAGATCAATAAAGACAGTTTTTCCCTGTTGCTTAAAACAACGCCGCAGTTGGCAGTGGCCTTAAGTCAAAGCCTTTCCCAGCGTATCCGCAGTCATGTCACCCATACCAAAAATGTCCAAGAATGCACCATTATTGCCGTCTACGCGCCCGTGAAGGGATCGGGTTCGTCGACATACGCGGCCAATTTGGCCTTGAGCCTAAAAGCGCAGACAGATAAAAAAATATTGTTGTTGAGCCTGACTTCCGACAGTCAAGAGGAACGTGTGGATTTGGCCAATATCGTCAATGACCATCAATCCATCCTCAATACCATTGCCAAAGGGGTCTTGACGGTTGACCTTTTGAGCGTCAAGTTCGATCCCCAAAATACGACACTCATCAGTAAGATCAGCCAATTTGTCAGTGCGCCGGTCAATGATTATAACTACGTTGTTCTTGACCTGCCCAATGAGATGGATGACGTGGTGATGAAGACGCTCACCCAGTCTGATGTGATCCACCTGGTCACCCTCGATAATGAAAAAGATCTGGATACCACGCGTTTGGTGATCGACAGGCTGAGTGAACAGCTTAAAGAGAGATTTCGTGCGGACAGGGTGCAGGTCATCATCAGCGGCGTATCCAACAACAATAATATTTCGCCTCAACAGATTAAAGAAATACTTAATTACGATGTTTTTTTGGTTTTACCGCATTTGCAACCCAACGAGTTTGCTTATAAGAAAATCATCCCTGGTTTTGCCTTTGTGGAGGTGGAGATCACCAGTGAATATGCCCAAACGATTCGACGGCTCTCGCGCCAAATCAGCAAGGTGATGATCGGGTTGGTCTTAGGCGGCGGGGCTGCGCTGGGCATGGCGCACATTGGCATCATCAGGGTATTGGAACGCGAGGGGATCCCGATTGATATCGTCGTTGGCAGCAGCATGGGGGCCTTGATTGCCAGTATATGGTCCATTGGTTATAACGCGAAGGCGTTAGAACAATTCGGTCGTGAATTTGAGAATATGTCGGGAATGTTGAAAGTCTTTGATCCCATTATACCGATTGCGGGATTGGTGGGAGGGGAAGGCATCCGGCTATGGCTCAAAGGAAAACTGGGCAACAAAACATTCCACGATAGCAAGATCCCTTTAAGGGTTGTGATCTATGATCTCTTCCATCGCAAGGAAATTGTGGTCAGTGACGGGCTTTTGATTGACGCTGTGCGTAAGAGCATAGCTATCCCAGGCGTCATCAAACCCATCATGGAAGGCAAGCAAATGATCATCGATGGCGGGGTTCTCAATCCGCTGCCAACGAATGTATTAGCGGACATGGGTGTTAAGAAGATCATCGCGGTCAATGTGCTGCAATCACCGGAAGAAGTGGATTGGTCTCAGAAGAAAGAGGATGAAAATCTGGTCAAGTGTTTTGACATGCCTTTTTCCAAACATCCTTTTAAATTCATCGGTTTCCGCGTAGGCAGGATCTTCTCAAGGATCTTTACGCCGAACATCGCGGACATCATCGTGCGCACCTTGCAAGCCACCGAATTCGTGATCGCCGAGCAAAGCGCCAAGCAGGCCGATGTCCTCATCCACCCTGATTTAAGGGGCATCCAATGGTTTGAACTCTATCAAGTCAATGAATTGATCAAACGCGGCGAAGAAGCCGCCATCAAAGCCCTCCCCCAAATAAAAGCGTTAGTAAATAGATAATTATAACACCATTATAATTCTCTCTTCTTAAACGGACGCGTCATTCTGAGCGAAGGTCCTCATACCGGACATTCGCAGTTGCTCCGAAGAATCTCAAATCCTCTCAAATCCTCTAACTGGCACAGCATATAAATATAAGCTATACTCTGTTTATGCGGAGCTATCTATTTTTGCGGGGCCTATTTTTTAGGTCATGCTTATCTTTTTGTGTTTTATTGGCATTTTCTATTAATCTGCTTGGTCCATTACCGCAAGTCCAGGCCGATGAATTCCGATTGTCAGCCCCCGGCGTCATGGTCCAACTAAGCCCGGTATTTAATCCCCCAATCCTCAAAGGCATTAAGGTCGACCCTAACAATCCTTTTCGCTTCGATTTCATTCTTGACCAAGGTTCCAATGTCATTCCCGCGAAAGCGGGAATCCAATATCAAGAACAACTCAAAACTGATTCCACCCAACTCATCAAATACTTCCTAGCCAGCCTAACCATTCCTGAAAAGGACCTTTGGGTCAATCTAAGTCCCTATGAAAAAGACCGCATCATCCCTCAAAAGTTTGGCCTGACAACCATGGGCCGTGACCTTCTCGCAGAGGATTACATGCTCAAACAAATCACCGCCAGCCTCATGTATCCGGAAGGCCAGACAGGCAGGAAATTTTGGAAACGCATTTATGAGGAGGCCTCCAAGAAATTCGGCACCACCAATATCCCGGTCAACACCTTCAACAAAGTCTGGATCATCCCTGAAAAAGCCATCATCTACGAGAACGCCAAAACAGGGACAGCGTATATCATTGAAAGTAAATTAAAAGTCATGTTGGAACAGGATTACTTGGCAATAGAGAAAAACCGAGCCCAAGGCCAACCAGGGGACATGTTCAAGTCAGAATTACAAAGAACGTGTCCCCAAGC
>CAZKUL010000007.1:0-37243 GCA_964555945.1 uncultured Planctomycetales bacterium | reverse complement strand
TGGGCTATTTTATACCTCTGTTTTACAGTTTTAGTTTGCTTCTTTTGATGGGACAAAAGAATTTGAAAAATACCTATGAGCTGAGAATACCGATGGTGCTATGCATTTATGGGCTGATGATCTTTACCGATTACTTAGAACATCCCATGATCGGTTATTATGGCTCCTTGGTGGTGCCGGCGATTTTAGTGGCCTTATGGTGGCTTAAGGAATTGTTTTCCTTGTCGACGTTATCAATCAGACGGGGCGCCTATGCGGGCATTCTGCTTTTAGTCCTGGGAGCTTTGTTGACCAATCGTCTGATGCTCACCTATCCCAACAGTCTTTTCCAAGATAAAGACCGTTTTGCCCAAGAACAAGCTCTCTATGCACAATTTGGCGCGTTGGCAGCATCGTCTTCCCTAATCCAACAACTGACTCAAAATGATCAAAAGGTCGTCCTCTTAAGTAATTTTGAGACGGGTTTATTAATGCAGGCCAAACGCCAACCATTATTCGATCATTTTCCCGTGATGTATTCCAATTTCAACAATAATGTCGGGGGATTGAATTTAAAAACTAAAAAGGAGTGCCTGGCCTTGATCAATAGCATGGCAGAGGAGAATTCCTTATACGTTTTTCTGGACCAGCGCCTGTTGGCATTGCCGCCACAAGCTTTAGGCACTAGCGGGTTAGAAGACGTATTGAGTTATATCAAGAGTCATTATAAGCCTTATTCCGCCCGGGGATTTCTGGCGGCTTACCAGCGACGATAAGGATATGCAGAGATCTCAAAAGGAAATCATTTGGCTTTCACTGTTGGCCTGTATGTGGGCCATCCAGGCAGCGGTCGTTTTGCAACAATTACTGGGTTTGGGTCATGCGCCTGTATTGATGGGTGCCTCCCTTTTACAGGAGGCCACAACGCGCATGGCCGCCAAATGGGACCTGGTGATTTACCTGTTCTTTATTCTCGTGGCTTTGATGGCGGGCAAAGCCCTTTTTAAGTTTTATCGAGGGGCCATCAATTATGGGTGGCTCATCTTTGAAGCAGCCGTGACCTTCCTTATGGTCAGCGCCCTTTTTAAAATCGTGGTTTATGATAACAGCCCCAAACTCGCCCAATGGTGTCTCATCGCGCTTATCATCGTCGCTATCTTTAGTAAATTGTTTTTGCCTGAATTAAAACAATGGACTGTCCTTGTGTTTCAGCGGCTGGGCAGGGTGGGCTGGTGGCCTTATAGCGCGGACCTCTTATGGGTCGCCCTAATTGTGCTGATGATTTACATGCCTGATTTGGAGCGTGTGATGGCCTTGATTTATATGGGGGATTGGCTGCATCATTTTGATTTTATCGTCATGTGCGTCGGATGGGCCTCACTTTGGGGGCAATTGCCTTATGTGGATGTCTTCAGCCAATACGGGGTGGGCGTACCTATTCTTTTTGCCAAGATCATCCATGCCTTGGGCCCCTTTGATTACGTGCCTGCGTTGCGCGTCATGATGTGGTTTGTGATCATTTATTTTATCCTCACGTATTTCTTCGTGCGTTATTGGCTTAAATCAGCCTTGATGGCGGGAGTGGCTTTTTTGCTGGTTTTCCGCTTGCAAATGTTTCATTACGGCGTGAGCCCCTTGGTCTGGTCTGTGCCTTCCGCATGCCCTATTCGTTTTGGCCTTGATATCCTCTGGATGACGGCCCTATTGCTGCACCTGCGCTCGGGAAAGTCCCGATGGTTAATAGGTGCTGCTCTCTACAGCGGGTTTGCCCCTTATTACATGACTTCCGGCGGCATGTGCTTAATGGTGACTTTTTATGTTTATCTGTTTGTCTTGATCCTCTTACCGTCCTTCCGCCGGTCTTTACTGGAGGGGCCTGCCCGATGGAAGTGCTATTGGCTCTGTTGGGGTCTGCCGATAATCTCGGCCCTGATGTTTTTTGGGATAACGTATAAGGGGCATATGTTGCAAAAGGAATTCTGGCATAATCTGGTGGACTATATGGATGTTTTCCCCCGCAGGGCCTCTTTGCCGATGTATGAGAGCCTCAAGTACCGTCATTTTTGGGCTTTCTTCATGAGCATGGTCATGCCATTTACTTACCTGGCCACCATGTTTTATATCGGTGTGGGCCTCTATACAGAGAAGATAAAAAAGGAATACCTTCTCCCGGCTTTGCTTTGTATTGATGGACTGGCCAATTACCAATATTATGTAGTCCGGGCAGCCATCACCAGTTATTATGTGGATGTTTTACCTTTCGTGTTGGTGGTTTGTTTTTGGTTTGACCAATGGCTCCAGATGCTGCCTTTGGTTTGGCGGAAAAGGGCCCGGGCTGCGGCGGTGGTTTTAAGCTTTTATGCGCTGTTGACCAATCATAATTATTTGGCGTATCCGAATCTCATGAATTTCTCCCGTAACCCTATGACGGATAATCTCGTAATCCAGCGCTTTCCTGACAGGCAGGGCTATTTCAATCAGATGTATAAAAGGGTCAAAGAAGAGGACAAGTTGCCCATCAATGATTTGGGCCAGACCCAGGAAGACATCCGCAGCGAGGATGATTTTAAGGATGACGAGGCCCTGGTGGATTATTTCAGGACTAATTTTAATTTTAAAGAGGATGCGGATTTGATCCGCCGCCTGACGGCACCAGGGGAGCGTGTGGCCTTGATCAGCAGCTATGAGGGCCGGATCCTGATGCAGGCAGACCGTCCGCCGTTCTTTTACCATTTTCCTCTACTGACCTCGCGGCCAATGACCTTTAGGACCATTCCCAATGATGCGGCGCATATACCAACCTTTGTCAATGACACTATCGGTTCCATAGAACAGCGCCAGCCCTCCTATATATTTATGGAGAAGGTCTTTCTTCAGGACACCTGGCCATCGTCATATCAAGACACGCGATCGCGGCTTGTGCCGATTACCATTTATGTCAGGGCCCATTATCAGCCCTTTGAACAGGGAAAATATTTGATTGCCATGAAACGCAAGAGTTGAGCCTATGACAGATCCAAAAAAGAGAATCACAGAGGATGCCTTCGTCATCAATACCTTAATTCTAGGACTCTTAGTCATCGCATTGTCCCTTCAGGCATTGATCATCGTTACATGGGTCTGGTCGTTCATACCGATGAAACCATCGCCGCTTATCGCCAATCTTTTCTTAAGGCATCAGGCCCTGGTCGTCTTGAAAAGAGACATATCCCTCTATCATTTCTTTATTGCCGCTGCGATTTGCCTGCAGGCCGCCGGGCTATTTATTATAAGACCTCATCTCGACAAACGCAGCTTCAGCAAGCCGTTGCTAATTTTTACCCTGGCTGAGTATGGATGGTGTTTTTTGTTGGTATTCGCCGTCTTTAAAATGTTCGTTTATGGCTTTGAGCCATGGACCAAATGTATTTTTTATATTGGATTGGTTTTAAGCGTATTGTCCAAAATCTTCTGGAGGGAAATGGCCGATGGTTATCTGCCGGCCTTAAGTTTTGTGGAAAAACAAATCAAGGACGTTAAACGTCATCGGTGGTTTGACTTTTTCTTTGCCGGTTTAATTCTTTTGGTCATCTATATCCCGGATATTCATGGTCTTCTAGCCCAGATGTTTATGACGGATCATCTCAACCATTTTGATGGCACGATCATGGGTTCGGCCTGGGTGCATCATAAGGGAGGGGTCTTGGATGTGGATCAGTACACAATTTATTCCATAGGCTTTCCCACCCTGTTGAGCGATCTGACCCGATTAGCGGGAGGTTTTTCCTACGCCTCCATGTTAACTGTCATGGTCCTAGGCACGGCCTTTTATTATATCGCTGCTTATGCCCTGGCCCGTTTTTGGCTTAAAAGCCTGACGCTGGCCATGGCCATGATCATCGTGTTGATCAAATGGCAAATGTTCCATCCTGGCGTGGCCCCCATCATTTTTAATTATCCCAGTGCCACTGTATGGCGTTATCCATTGGACACCCTCTTTTTGTTTTTACTATTATCACATTTGCGTGGCTCGGACTTTCGCTTGCTCGCGGCAGCGGCTCTGGTTTGCGGATTTTCATTCTTTTATGAAATTGATACCGGCGTTTACATGGGAGTGGCTTGCGTTTTTTACGTTGCCTCTCGATTGATCATGGATTTGCAAGAGGGCCCTGGAGGCCAGGCAAGGATCAAAGTCTTAAGGGCCATGGGAGTTCTTCTACTCGTTCCCGTAACCGCCCTGTTCTGTTTATGGATGACCCAGGGCCAGCATTTGTTTACTAGGAGCTTTTGGGAAAATTTGACGGAGCGATCGGTATACTTTGTCATTGGCTATGGCGCCTTGCCCATCACTAAAAGCCTGCTCGAGGGCAAATACTTAGAATCGTTCATGGGCTTTTTTATTCCTTGCGTTTATACTCTGGTATTAATTGTGACATTGACACTTTTATTTTTAAAGAAGACATCCAAGGAAACTTTGTTTGTGGCCACCCTTTGCATTTATGGGCTGGGATCCTACCATTACTATATTTGCCGTTCAGCGGATACGAGTTATTATGTCGTGGCGTTGCCCTTTGTTTTTATTTTGGGATACAGCTTACATGGAATTGTGAGCTACAAACAAGCCTGGCGCAAGCCGCTGTTGGGAGGGGCCTTGGGCGTGGCCCTATTTTCCCTGGTGACCAATCATTGGTTCCTGGATTATCCGAATCTGCTGAATTTTTCCAGAAACCCCTTCACCCACCTCGTCATACCCATGAAGGTGGCAGACGGCTTGAGCTTTTTTAATCATAATGATATGATGTGGCCGGTACAGCTTAAGCTTTCGGCCAATTCTTTGGGGGAGACAGACGAAGAATTAAAGACCGAAAAGGATTTTGGGGATGACCGCCAATTAAAAGATTTTTTCGACAGGGAATTCGATTTCGGGCAAGATGCAGCGTTGATCGCGGGTTTGACCGCTAAAGAGGACAAGGTGCCCTTGATCAGCAGCTTTGAGACCAGGATATTGATCCAAGCGGACCGCAAGCCGTTCTTTTATTATTTTCCCTTTGTAGATCCACGCCCCATGCACATGCGCATGTTTGATATGACTGAGTTATGGGCCATGGGACGGTTAACTAGGACCATGCACCAGCTGCAGGAGCAGCGCCCGACCTATATCTTTATGGAAAAGATCATGTTGGCCCAAAGCGTTCCTCAATATTATGAATATTTATATCCGGATTTGCTGGTGATCCTTAATTACATTCACCAGAACTATGTGTCTTATAAACAAGGCCATTATCTGGTAGCCATGAAGCTGACAGGAGCGCGTTAAAGTGATGGAAGAATTATCTGTGATCATCCCTGTTTATAACGAGGGCAAGATCATCCGCCGGAATCTTGGCGTCATTGATGATTACTTGCGGACCCTGGACCTTGAGTATGAGATCGTTGTTGTCAATGACGGTTCCAGTGACGACACCCTACAGGAAGTCACGGCGATCACCGACAAGCATTTGTGCCTCATCTCTTATGCGGAAAATAAAGGTAAAGGTTTTGCCATTAATCGGGGCATGATGACGGCCCGGGGCCGGTACCGTTTATTTATGGACATGGATTTATCGACGGAATTAACCGAGATCCCAAAATTCTTGCAGTGTGTGCGGGAGGGCAGAGGGGATATTTGTGTGGGCAACCGCAATGCTGTCGGACTGCTTGCTCAAAAGAGACCATGGTACAGGGCTTTACTGGGAAGAATATTTGCCGCGTTATCTTCGCTCAGCAGCGGGTACCAGCTTGAGGATTTTACGTGCGGCTTTAAAATCTTTACGAGGGAGGCTTGTGAAAAGATCTTTCCACGTCAGCAAATTTATGGATGGGCTTTTGACACTGAATTGATATGCATTGCCCATCAATTGGGCCTGCGTGTCCAACAATTACCCGTGGCATGGCATCATCACGGCAATTCCAAGGTCCGACTGGGCCCCGCGATGTGGACCTCGCTCATGAGTTTGGTCAAAATATGGTATTTTAAAGGACGTATTAAGTAGGTTATCGGAGGGGGATTTTATATGGCAACAATGGACGATTTTAAGAAAATAGAATTGATAGTCGCTCAAATCAAAGAAGTCAAGGAACATCCCAACGCGGACCGTCTCTATGTGCTGCAAGTGGATACCGGCCGTGATGTGCGGCAGATTGTGGCAGGGATCCGTAAAGCCTATACGCCGGACCAACTTGTCAACCGCCGCATCATCCTGATCGCTAATATGGAACCTGCTGTTATCCGCGGCGAGACCTCTAACGGCATGCTTCTGGCAGCCTCGGATGCAAATGGAATGTCCCTGCTAGCGCCGGATAAAGAGATGGCTTTAGGAAGTATTGTTAAGTAAATATTTGTGAACCTGTATATTGAGGTGGATGAGCAGTTATTTTTTTTCAGCACATTCGGGGATTTTCCGCCAAATGTCTGCGAGGATTTATAATAAAAATGTTCCAAATAAAGAGAATCTTTAGAACATTTTTATTAATATTCCCTGTTGCTTGATTGGCGAAGCTTTCGGCCGCGAAGGAACAGGGAATATAAATATTCCGTGCTGAAAAAATAATAGCTGCTCATCCACCGTGGCTATGACACAAATCCTCCTCAACCAATTTGTCCCCTCCGAAGTCTGCCTTAAATGTGACGGCTGCTGCCGTTACAAGGAGGCGGATTCGATTTGGCGTCCTAAGCTGGGGCAAGATGATCAGGAGCATTTGGCGGCTTTGATCACTGGCGGAGATGTTTTAGATGACAAGGCGTACATCAAGACCATTCAGAGTTGTGGAAAACACTTTTGTAAATTTTTGAATGGCGCGGACAATACCTGCGGTATTTATAGTGAGCGTCCTTTTGAATGTTCCTTGTATCCGTTTATCCTTTCAAAGACACCCGATACTGTTCGCCTTTATGTTCATTTAAGTTGTCCTTATGTACAGGACCATTTGGGTCGTCCGGAATACGACACCTATGTGGCTTATTTGTATCAATTTTTCCACAGAACTGATATGATGAAGCTTTTGGTCCGCAATCAATCCATGTTCCATGATTACAGTCCTTTCGCCCCAGAACTGCTGCATTTATTCGATCTCACCTTCTTATGAAAGACTTAAAGGTGCTCAACCAGAAACCATTGGTGGATTCCTATCTCAACGCCAACCCCCGTCCGTTATCCAGCTTTTCTTTTGTGAGCGTCTTCGCGTGGTGTGATTTCTTTGATTTTGAATTTAAGATAATCAATGATTGCTTATGCATCTTTGCCCATCATGAGCAGGGAAATTTTTTGTACTTGCCGCCTTTGGGCCAAAGGACCGACACCGCGACGATAGAGCTCGTCTTTGGGCACATGGCCCAGGGAAAGCCATTCAAGCCCATCAACCGCATAGAAAATATTCCGGTAAATTTATTGTCAGTCTTTGGTTTAGGTAGGTATAATCACTACATTAAGCCTGTGGAGTACGTTTATCGCAAAGCAGATTTGATGGCCCTGACGGGCAATGCTTATAAGTCCCAGCGGCATGATTGTAATTATTTTCTAGCGCGTCATCCTGTGTATTCCTTTGGGCCTTATAAGGAAGATGACTTTGATTCTTGCAGGGGGCTCTATGCGCGTTGGGCAGAAAACAGGGCAGGCACCCACAGCGACACTATTTATCTGTCCATGTTGCAGGAAAATAACCGGGTCCACGCGCGATTATTGAAATATCAGCGGCCCCTGGGGCTTATCGTCCGGGTATTGAAGATAGAAGGGAAGGTAGTCGGGTACACCTTTGGTTTTGTGTTGGATGAAAGCACGTTTTGTATTTACGCTGAAATTGCCGATTTAAAAATCCCCGGGGCTGCAGCGTTTATGTTCAGAAGTTTTTGCGCTGACAGTGAATTAAAACAATTTAGCCGCATAAATACCATGGATGATTTTGCCATGCCCAATGTGGCCCGGGCCAAACATGCGTATCATCCTTCAGAATTAATAAGTTCTTATACTGTTTCAATTAAAGCATAAGTTGAGACCTAAACTCAAGGAAGAGGGAACATTGAACATAAAACTGACTGAATTTGTTATTTTCGACGTGGAAACAACCGGTCTTTCGCCGGTGGATGGGGACCGCATTGTTGAAATTGCCGCCGTCAAACTCAAAGGCGCCCAGGTGGTCGATAAATTTTATTCCCTGGTCAATCCCCAAAGATCCATTCCCTCGCAGGCGACCCTGGTCAATAATATCACCGATGAGATGCTTGTTGCAGCGCCTTTGGCGGCAGATGTGCTGCCCCAAATGATCCATTTTATCGGAGGGGCATGTGTGGCGGGGCACAATGTGCGTTTCGACCTTAACTTTTTATGCTATGAACTTGCCTTGATCGGCCGCAGGCTCCATGACCATACCCCAGCGGTGGATACGTTAAAAATGGCCCGGGATTTGTTGCCCTATTTAAGTAACCATAAATTGGCTTATTTGGCGCGTTCACTGGGCGTGAGTGTCGATCAGACCCACCGGGCCATGGCGGACGTGCTGCTGACCGTCGCGGTCTTTGGACGTCTGATGGAAATGGCCGGGGACAAGAACCTTCATCAAGTGCCTGTTTTTTTAAGTCAATTCGGGGTGGAAAAGCCCAGCTTCAAAATAAACCAAAAATCTCAGGCTTCGCTGTTCTAGCGTACGGCCAGCTCACCAAACAGACACTGGGATAATTTTTTCCACCAAAACGCTAAATGCTACTTACTTATTCCTGGATAAGTCAGGAGCAAAAGCACGCGTTTTGGTTCCAAAAATTATCCCAGCGTCCGTTTGACACACGTTTTTTACGTTATCCATATGTCTTCTGTATATCAACAATCATTTTTTTATAATGATGATGCCTTTAATATCTTTTCATTCTTTAAAGACCAGCCTCACGCATTTTTTCTAGACAGCAGCCTTCATCGATTTAAATCTTCCTTTTCTTACATAGGTTTTGCCCCTTTTACCACGGTAAGGAGTGGGGATATGGATGGTTTGAAGAAGGTATTTGATAAGTATCGCCTGCCGCGACAGAAGTTGACTTTTCCGGTGGGGGCTGTGGGGTATTTTGGTTATGATGGCTCTTTATTCTTCGGATTCTACGACACTATATTAGCTGTTGACCATCAGCAGCACCGCCTTATCATATCAAGTGTGTCCCGAGCACGCATTAAAGATATTTTAAAGTCATTGAGAATATTGAATTTGTCGTCTTCAATCAAAATTCCTTTGTCATTCCCGAAAGCTTTAATCGGGAATCCAAACAAGAACAACCTTAATTTCAAAAGCAACTTCACTAAAGACGGTTATTTGAGAACCATTCGCCAGGCCTTGGAGCATATCCGCCGGGGAGATATTTATCAGATCAATTTATCGCATCAACTGAAAGTCTCTGTGCCCCAATGGTCCAAACATCTGGACCCGGCAAGTATCTATAGAAACCTCCGTGAGACTTTTCCTTCGGAATTTGGTGCGTATTTTGACGACGGTAAACAGATTATTTTGAGCGCCTCTCCGGAGCGCTTTTTGCAATTGAATAGAGGGATGGTCCAGGTCAAGCCCATGAAAGGCACACGTCCCCGCGGAAAGACAAAGCTACAGGACCAGCGGTTAAAGGAACAATTGCTAAAGAGTCCCAAAGAAATTGCCGAACTTCTGATGGTCACGGACCTTGAACGCAATGATCTAGGCCGTGTCTGTGATTATGCCTCTGTAAAAGTAAAAAAGATGCGTACCATCGAGAATTATGCCTCAGTCTTTCAGGCCACCTCCACGATAGAGGGTCGTCTACGCAAAGAGTGCGATCAATTTGATTTGTTGAGAGCCACCTTTCCCAGCGGCTCGGTGACCGGTTGTCCTAAAATTGAGGCCATGAAAATCATTAAAAAACTGGAGCATGGCCCCCGGGGCTTATATACTGGCGCGCTTGGATACATGAGTTTTTCCGGGGACATGGATTTTAACGTCATGATACGCACCATGTTCTTAACGCAGGACCAAATCACATTTCATGTGGGCGGCGGCATCGTCGCGGATTCCAAACCCCAGGACGAATGGGAAGAAACCTGGGTCAAAGCAAAGCCTTTAATTGAAACTCTTAAGAAATCTTTTTGATGAAAACAATCTACTTTGATGGCCAATACCTAAAAGCAGATATCCAAGTCCTGGAGGCTTTCGCTCCCGGTGTTTTTAACGCCACCGGTGCCTTTGAAACCATGCTGGGCCTGGATGGAGTGGTGCTGGATACCTCTTTGCATTTACATCGCTTGCGCTCAGGACTAAAGATTTTAGGCGTCCGTCCTCCTTCCATCAATCCATCGATATTAAAGGAAGTGTTACGTCTCAATCATCTTACAGCCGGGCGTGTGCGGCTGATGGTGTGGCAGGCCGGTCAACTGACACATGTGATGGTCATGGCCCTGCCGCTGAAGGCCTCTCACAAAAAAGTTTACCGCGTTTGTTTGATCCAAACCGATCGTGCCGCCAATGACCGTTTGGCCGAGTTGAAATCGTTAGATTATGAATTATTCGCCCAGGCCCATGCCCGGGCAAAAGCCCAAGGTTTTGACGAGGCTCTTTTACTCAACCGTGCCGGACATATTTTCGAAGCCAGCCGGGCCAATATTTTTTGGATCAAAGACAGAATTTTACACACACCGCCACTCACATCCGGCTGTTTAAGCGGCATCACCCGCCACCAAGTGATCAAACACGCTCGCAACTTAAAGATGCCCGTCAAGGAAACAAACCTAACCCCTGAAATCCTAAAACAATCCGACGCCGCCTTCCTGACCAATTCCCTCATAGGCATCCAGCCTATTGATATCAAGTCGGGCATTGGTCAATTATAGATGATAACATGTCATTCCCGCGAAAGCGGGAATCCAGTACGTATTGGATGAGCATCCCATTCAGAATAGTTGCTCAAGATTCCAATAGACCTATTGAATTAACGGACGTTAAATCAACCTCTTACGATTTAATAAATTGCAGGGGGTTTTTATTTGGAGTAGAATTACCAAAATAGAACATTCTCAAATGGAGAAAATTATGAATGATAATTATAGAATAGGGGAATATTTACTTCCCAAGGATACAGCATATAGTAATTTCGATACATTAGGGTTTAACACAGCGAGAGATATATTTATCCAGACTATAAAAGCTGTTAAGCCTCCCCTGACAGTAGGCCTATATGGCTCATGGGGAAGTGGCAAGACGACCATGATTCAAGGAATAGACCAAGCATTAAGAAAAGATTGTTTAACATTGGTATTTGATGCTTGGAAATATCGACATGAAAAGAATTTAATATTACCTCTACTGTGCGCTCTCCAGAGGGAACATCAATCTAAGTCCGATGATGAAAAAGATTCAGCTTTAAAAATAGTAGGAAGTATTGCGGTCGCCACCTTGTCTGGTTATGTAAAACATAAAACAGGAATCGAATTTGGTGATATAAGGTCGATTGGCGAAATGTATGAGGATGGGTATGAATATTATAAAAAATATGATGATTTTGTTTCCAAAGTTGAGGTGGAGTATAAGAATTATATAGACCAACTTTTGACCAAAACGAAAAGGGACAAAATAATTATTTTTGTCGATAATCTCGACCGATGTTTACCAGATGTTGTGGTCAATCTTCTTGAAGATATTTCCAGTTTTCTTTCAATCCGCAATGTGCAGTGCGTCTATGTTCTTGCTATGGATAAAGAAAATGTGATTAAAGCAATCAATCACCGTTATCCCGATTTCGATGGAGGACATTATCTGGAGAAAATAATTCAAATTTCTTTAAAAATGCCATTGCCTTCTGATGGTCGAACTCATTTTATGAAAAGGTATCAAATAGGGAAGGATTCTGGGACGAGCCCAAAGTCAGAATTTGGCGATGTAAGGCGAGAGATATTTGATAAATTAGCTGATGTAGACGCTTTGTTTGGAGGGGACTTGTTGGGCAATCCCCGTAGAGTAGAACGTATTATTAATAAACTCATGATATTGGATAAGATGTGCCTTTTTCGAGCAGAAGAGAACAATCCTCCTGATGCTGTTATATTCGTCGTTTTCTTATTGTTATTGGGTGAATATTTTGAAAAAGTTTATGCTTCCTTAAAGACTGATTCTGATTATGAAACCCTTTTGGAGTATATTGTGAAATCTTATGACCCTAACACTACTCCATCGAAAATGAGCAAGGATAGGGAAAAGCAAAGCCCTAGTTATGATATTAAAAATTGGGCTATATCAGATGCATATTGTAATGAAGACAAAAAATTTTATAACTTTTTGAAACAATTTAAAAACCTTGGCCCTGACAATAATTTTCCTAGACGTCTGAAACAAATAGCAAAATCATTGAACTACATAGGATAAATGGCAGAGGAAGAATTATTGCTTTTAGCAGAACTTTTTTGAAGAAACTTGACCGAAAGGGGACGAAAAATGAGTATGTCAGACAAGTCAGCAGAAGAAATGACAGAAAAATGGTAGTATAATACAATTAACACAAACATTAGGCACATAATGAGCAATTTTTTGTGGATTTCCATTATTATTATTTTTGAGTTAGCGGTAATTATACAAAAACTTTTTAAATAGCTCTTAGAGGTTAACAGATAATATGCAACAAGACGATATTGACAAAGCTATCGAAAATCTTGATAAATCCTATAAGCTTGGGCATATTCAAGGGACTGAATTTAATAGTCAATATGTGGATATTAAATTAAAAGCCCAGCAAAACGAGTTAAACAAAATTTTAATTCAGAATATCAATAAAAGTAATGAGCTTATAGCTGGTCTTCAACAAGAGATTCAAAGAAGTACAAAAAGTATAAATGATTCAAATAAGGCATTATCAGACCAACAAAGCCGTCAAAATAAATGGTCGGTAGGATGTAATGCGGTTTTGGCCATTGTCTCCATTTTTTCGCTTGGTGTTGCTTGGGAGAGTGTGCGCACGACAAATTTAGCGGCTATTCAGACGGCAAATGCCGCCCAGGCACAATTACGCCCTTATGTTACTGTTGAACCAGTGTTCAAGGGAGTATCATGGATAAGTCAGGACCACATAGAGTTTAATTTTGTATTAAAGAATATTGGTCAAACCCCCGCACTGAAAATTTTGAAGGGATATAATAGCTTTTTGCAAACCAAGGATGGCAAAAGCACTCTTGTTCAGCCTTTTAGAGAAAAGGCCGGTGACGAAGATGCTCTTTCACCAACACAGACTTCAGCAACTCAACCTTTTGATATTTACGTAGCTGGCTTTAAGCCTAATCAGAATATGGCCATAAAAGTCGAAATCCTCATTTCTTATGAGGGATTTCAGGAGATTGATTCTAAGAGGTATTTATCCAAAGCAATTTACATAATAACCCCCATTGCGGGTGATTATTTCACCGTCTCTCAACCAAAGTTATTTTTTGGGTTAGAAAAAGAGGGATGGTGATAGGGATTTTAAGTTGTTTTAAGTTGTTTTAAGTTGTTGGCTTTGGTTCCAAGTTTGTAGTATAGTATAAATAAAGGGGCAATTAACATGAGCGATATAGATAAAGAACTTACAGCCTACGAAGCAATTAGAGACGACTTAGAATCAAGACACATGGGTAAATGGGTTCTTATTCATGACCAGAAATTCGTTGACGTGTATGATTCTTTTGAAGCCGCTGCAGAGAATGCTGTGCGTTTATTTGGTGGCGGTCCCTATCTTATTCGTCAAATTGGCGCTCCTCCAGTAACTTTACCAGCCTCGGTAATGTATAATTTCTAATTATGCCTGAAATTAAATGTGGATTTAATGATACTCCGCAAGGTAAAGGCTCGTCACTTCTTACCCTGTACGGTCCTACTCTTAAAGTCAATATAGGATTTGACCCTAATTTTCGACCTGAGACCGGAGCCATACCTGTTGTTGGGATTTCAGATGTTGATGCTTTGGTTGATACTGGCGCAACTGAATGTTGTATTGATAACCAACTTGCAGCTATTTTAAAACTTCCAATCATGGATAAACGTCAAATCTCAGGCATTGCAGGCAAGCACATGACAAATATGTATTTGGCGCAAATATCTGTGCCATCTTTAAAGTTCAATATTTATGGTGCATTTGCAGGGGTCGACCTTCTGGCGGGAGGTCAGATTCACAAAGCATTAATAGGCAGGACTTTTTTACAATTTTTTACGATGATTTATGAAGGCAAAACAGGAACCGTCACGCTATCCTCCTAATAAATTGAGTGCCAAATGAGCCACACTTTCCCTAGTTTTATATTCAAATAGACATTTCGTCTGCTTCTCAGACTTGGATTTCATGCCCGTTGTAAAACGGTCTTTTATTCAACGAGGACAACACACCGCAGAATCCATACACGTTTAATCAAGTATAAATTTATTTTTGAGAATGAGTTGTCATTGTCTATATTTATTCGGTCATTGTGTTTCTTCGCAGGTAGTAGAAGGCTGCTTTGGCTGGTCCCCGAACGTTCAGTTCGACGATTAACCAATCCCCATTGACTATCAAATAACGGGGCATCTAGCAGCCTGGGAACTAGCGATGCTGCAACGCAGGTTGCAGCGAGCGTGCCTGCGAAGGAAACACAATGACCGAATAAATGCATGAGTGGCAATTGAAATTAAGATTGCACGGATGGCCTTGACATTGATATACTAAGTGACTTTTTAAGAGATTCTTCGGAGCAACGGCGAATGTCCGGTATGAGGATCTACGCTCCGAATGACAGGTGCTTAGGCAACGACAGGGAGTTGACATGAAAATCCGCACTAAAGCAGTCCATACGGGCGTTGACATTGACAAGACTTTTAATTCGGTGATAACACCGATTTATCCGACATCGACCTTTTATTTTGATGAGATTGGTAAGAATAAGGGTTACGATTATACGCGTTCGGGCAATCCTACGCGGGCAGCCTTAGAGGCCAATATCGCGGCCCTGGAAGGCGGGATCAATTGCTCAGCTACAGCTACCGGCATGGCAGCCATCACCGCCGTCATGTTTTTTCTAAAGGCTGGGGACCACATCATTACAGGGGATGATATTTACGGCGGTACTTACCGGTTGTTTAACGCCGTTCTTAAGCCCATGGGTTATGATTTTTCCTTTGTGAATATGCGCGACCTTAAAGCGGTCAAAGCGGCGGTCAAAAAGAATACCAAAATGTTCTGGATTGAAACACCGTCGAACCCGCTGCTCAACATTGTCGATCTGGAAGCGGTCATTACCATGGCCAAAAAGGCCAAGGCCTTAAGTGTGGTGGACAATACTTTTTTATCGCCCTACTTTCAGAAGCCCTTGGAATTTGGGGCAGACATGGTGGTGCATTCGACAACCAAATACATTAATGGCCACTCTGATGTCGTGGGAGGCGCTATTGTGTATGGCCGGCCGGAATTGCAGGAACGCGGCCGTTATCTGGTCAATGCCCTGGGTGTTTCCCAATCGCCCTATGATGCCTGGTTGGTCTTGCGCGGTGTCAAAACCTTGGTGCCGCGGATGGAAGCGCATCAGGCCAATGCCATCAAAATTGCCCACTTCCTCGAAGGACATAAGAACGTCAAAAAGGTTTACTATCCCGGCCTAAAGAGCCATCCACAGCCTGAGCTCATCAAGAAGCAGATGAAGGGTTTTGGGGCCATGTTGGCTTTTGAATTAAATACGGCCAAGGTGTCGCTCAATAGATTTTTTAAGAAATTACATTATTTTGCCTTGGCTGAGTCGTTGGGTGGAGTTGAATCGCTGGCAGAGACGCCTTGGTTCATGAGCCATGCCTCCATGGGTGAGGCGGGACTTAAAGCCTCAGGAATAACCAAAGAAACCGTCCGCGTGTCAGTGGGTATTGAAGATGCGGATGATTTAATTGCCGATTTGAACCAGGCCCTAAAGGGATAATATGGAAAAAACGTTAATGTTTAGCGTTTCGTCATTGCGAGGAGAGAAGCGACGAAGGTCCTCATGCCGGACACTCGCAGGAGCTCGCAATCCCAATAAAATTAATTCTTTTAGAGATTGCTTCGCTGCGCTCGCAATGACGGTTAGCTTAACAGTTTCTTCTTTGGCTCATGCGGCGCTTTCTGATGTTGAGACCGCTGTCATGAACAAAAACTATACTCAGGCACGGGACATGGCCTCCGAGATCATTAAGGATAGTAATGTTCCAGCGGAGCGTACCGAAGCCAAGTATTATTATGGGTTGGCTCAATTGCGGTTGACACAATACGCTGATGCGCGCGGAGCCTTTCAGGGCGTCATGGACACGCATCCTTCAGAGGATATTTATGATAAGGCGGCCTTGAGCCTCATCGAAGGGTTTTATATGGAGGGTTATTACACTGACGCCCTTGAGGCGGCCAGTCAATTGCTTGCGAAAAGTCCGAATTCCTCTTTTTTAAGCTTAATCTATTTAAAGATCGCAGGGACTGACTTAAAGTTGATGCGTTGGGACGATGCCAGTGCCTACTTAAACAAAATCATTTCAGATTTTCCCAGCAGCCCCGAAGCGCCCGTTGCTAAACAACTTTTGGAAGAAAAGCAGTATTTCGCCGTCCAGGTAGGCTCATTTTTGGATAAAGCCAGGGCCCTGTCCTTGATTGATGATCTTAAAGGTAACGGCCAATATGCTTATGTTGTTGAGACCAATGCCCCCGGCGGTCAAAAATATTATCGTGTGCGCGTGGGGCAAATGAGCTCTGTTAGGGACGCCGAGGATTTGAAAAAGCGGTTAGACAAGATGGGTTATCCTACCTTGATTTATCCTTGATGGGAAAGCCAGTCCTTACCTTCATCGTCGGGCCTACCGCCGCCGGGAAAACCGAGATAGGTTTACATCTGGCCCGGCGTCTGGATGCTGAAATCGTCTGCTGCGATGCCATGCAGGTTTATCGGGAGATAACCATTGCTAGCGACAAGGCCTCGCCAGAGGCCAGAGGGGCCATCCCGCATCACCTGGTTGATATCCTTTCAGTGACGGAAGATTTTAATGTGGCCCGCTATCGCCAGCTAGCGGTGCCGGTGATCCAGGAGATCCTCTCACGCGGTAAAACACCCTTGATTATCGGGGGAAGCGGCATGTACATGGCCGTTTTACTGGACGGCATATTTGAAGGGATCCCGGTTGAGGAAGATTTAAGGGAAGAGCTGACAGAGGAGCAAAAGGCCAAAGGCACCGGCTTTTTGTATGGCCGCTTAAGGGCCTTAGACCGACAGGCCGCCGCCCGGATCCACCCTAACGACACCCAACGGATCATCCGTGCCCTGGAGGTGGCTATCTCTACAGGCCAATCCATCACCAAACTGCAGCCTAAGCGCGAAGGCCTTTGGGGCAAGATGCCAATCAAGATTTTCGGGTTGAATCGCCCACGTGAGGAACTCTACAGGCGGGTTGAGGTGCGCGTGGACGAGATGTTCACCAAGGGTTTAGTTGATGAAGTTCAAAAGGTCGCGAGCTTGACCTTAAGCCAAACGGCGGGCAAGATCATCGGCATTCCCGAAGTGTTAGGATACTTAAAAGGCGAATACGACCTAGAACGCGCCAAGTACCTCATTAAACTCAACACCCGCCACTACGTCAAGCGTCAACTGACCTGGTTTAGACGCGAAAAGCGTCTTACGTGGATAGATATTGACGCACAGCAGTCGGCCGTAGAAGTTGCCAATATTATTGTAGATAGTGATTGGAGCATCGCATGAAAGAAAGAATAATATTAGCTGTTGTCATTGAGCATGTCCACAGCAGCTGGTCGCCGGAAGACGAAGCGACGGAGATGGCACAGTTGATCACGACTTGCGGGGGGGAGATTGTGCATACGGTTTTTTGCAAGACCATGCCCCCAACGGCGTCCCATATGCTTACCAAGGGCAAGGTCGAGGAGATCAAAGCGTTGTGCGAGGCAGGGGGCATTGATTGTGTCATCGTCAGCTGCGACCTTAAGGGCACCCAGCAGCGCAATCTGGAGGCGGATTTCGGGGTCAAGACCTTGGACCGCACGCAGGTCATCCTTGATATTTTTGCCCGTCGGGCCACATCCCAAGAAGGCAAAATGCAGGTGGAACTGGCCCAATTGCAGTATAGGCTTCCGAGACTAACGGGCCACGGTGAAGAAATGTCCCGTTTAGGCGGCGGCATCGGCACCTCAGGACCGGGCGAGACCAAGCTTGAGATCGACCGCCGGCGTATCGGTGAGCGCATCACGCGTTTAAAGAAGGAACTCAAAGGTGTCACGCAAAGCCGCCAGGTCAAGCGCAAGAAGCGCCAGGACCAGAAAATCCCGACGATCGCCCTGGTGGGCTATACCAATGCCGGCAAATCAACGTTGCTCAATACCTTAACAGAGGCAGATACCCTGGTCCATGACGGGTTGTTCACGACCCTGGACTCGCTTTCCCGACAGGCGGTATTGCCCAATCACATGAAGGTGGTCTTTTCCGATACCGTCGGATTTATGCATGCATTGCCGCATGGCTTGATCGAGGCCTTCAAGGCCACCCTGGAAGAGGTCCAGGAAGCGGATTTATTGCTGCATGTGCTGGACATCAGCCATCAGGATTACCGGAAATTTTATGACGCGGTCCGCGCCGTCTTGGACGAACTCAAAGTTTTGGACAAGCCCATGATCATGGTGCTCAACAAAATTGATAGACTTGAAGACACCAGGCCTTTACAGGAATTCAAGAGGAATGTCCCTCTGTCTTTAGGCATCTCCGCACTCAAGGGGGAACATATTCAACAATTATTGCTGATGATCGAGGATGCCCTGGGCCAGGGGACAGTGGATATTGACATTGTGCTACCGGCCAACCGGATGGATTTGGTCAATCTGGCCCACAGTCAAGGGCAGGTCCATGAGGTCAAATTTTTAGCCAAAGGCATACGTATCAAAGCATCTCTGCCCGCTAAAACCGCGGGGGCACTTAGCTCTAAGCAGAAAAAGCCAAACACCCTGGATTCCGACCCTAATTCCGACCCTAAGTTGCATTGACAAAGGGGTTTAACTATGTTAAATTTACCAGATATGTTCCGTCGAAATATTGTCTTATCTGTTATATTCTTGCTTCTATTTCCATCCCTGAGCCAGGCGGTTTGGATTTGGACCCCGGAGACGGGTAAGTTCATCAATCCTAAATGGGCTGTCAAACCGACCCCTGAAGACCAGTTGGAATACGCTCAAAGTTTTAGGGACCAGGGTAATTGTAAAAAGGCGATGGTCGAATACAAAAAGTTGATCAAAGCCTATCCCCGCGCCAAAGAAGCCCCGGAAGCTGAATTTTTTACAGGCCAATGCCTGGAAGATATGGTCAAGCCCTATGAGGCTTATCAAGCCTATCAGCTGGTCATTGATAAATATCCTTTCAGTGAACGCGCCGCTCAAATCATTAATTTGGAATACAATATCGCCAATCATCTCTTGGAGAACAAAGGCCGCAGCAAGTGGGCAGAGACAGTGGTCGGCAGCGATGACAGGGTCATCGAAATATTGCGGACGGTTATCAAAGACGCGCCGTATGGAAAATTAGCGGCGATTTCTCAATATAAGATCGGGCTTTATTATAAAGAAAAGGGCATCTATCAGGAAGCCAGGGACGAATTTGAGAAAACCATGAACGATTATCCCAACAGCGAATGGGCCCAAGCCGCCAAATTTCAGATTGCCATGGCTGACACCGGCAGGGCCTCAGATGCCCAACATGAGCAGAAGGTCTCCGGTATTGCCATGGAAGAGTTCAGTGAATTTGTTAAGACCCATCCGGATAGTGAATTGACCCCGGAGGCCAAAGCCCAAATGGCCCGTCTTAAAGAGAAGGAAGCGGAAAATAATTTTGTCATCGCCAAGTTTTATATCAAGCAGAAAAATTTAAAGGCCGCGCGCATTTATTTCAAAGAAGTGACCCAGAATTATGCGGACACCTCCTGGGGTCCGAAGGCTTTGGCTCAATTGAAAATTATCGGTGAACAATAAGCCTCTTTACGGAGAATGCATGATACGTTATTGTCTCTGCCTGTTACTTCTTTTGAACCTTGTTGGCTGCGGGTATACCACCGGATCATTACTGCCTCCCCAATACCGTAAGATTGCCATTGAACCCTTCCAAAATAAAGTAGGCTATACCGATGAAAATATCCAAGGCGTTTATGTGCCGCTTTTGGAAACCAATGTGCGCACATCCATCATCGACAGGTTCTTGTTCGATGGCAATCTACGTATTGCGGATGCGGACAAAGCTGATTTGATCCTAAACGGTAATCTAATCAGTATAGCCCAGGATGATTTACGCCAGGATGTGAACCAAAATATCCAGGAATACCGTATCCGGATTATTGTATCATTGACACTGACGGATGCTGCTACGCATAAGGTGCTGTGGACAGAGCCTTCTTTTACGGGGGAAACAACGTATTTTCTGACCGGGACCCAGGCCACATCACAGAGTGCTGCCCTAGACGCTGCCTTGACAGATCTTGCCACTAGGGTCGTGGATCGTACGGTTGAGAATTGGTAAGCGATGATTTATCTTCTACTTGGTGATGACCTGCCAGCCAAAGATGCAAGAATTACGGAAATTAGAAATAAACTTTTTAAGGAATCTCAGGCAGCCCTGGCCTTTGACTTAGATAATCTTGATGCCAAAGACCTGGCCACCGATGCTCTAAAGAAAGCCTTTTTGACCCTTCCGGTCATTGCGCCCCATCGTCTGGTCATTGTACGCCAGATCCATAAATTAAAATCCGTGGACATCCAGGTCCTGACCAATTATTGTCAAAAACCAGCCGAGTATTGTGACCTCATCCTGGAGTCCAGTGAAAACCCGCTCAAAGGTGATTTAAAAGATTTGCCGCTCCTCGTCAAGGGTGTAGTGATGGCCCGGCCCCAGGGGCCTAATGTTTTTGACATGACTAAACTGATGACGGCACATCGCGGTGGCGAGGCCTTGAAGATGCTGGATGGTTTTTATCGTGCGGACGTCCATCCTTTGCAAATCATGGGCGCGTTGGTTTGGTATTGGGGGCGTGAGGGAAAGTCCTGTGGGCAGGAACGTTTTAAACGGGGGCTCAAGGCTTTAGAAGAGGCAGACTTGAACATCAAACGCAGCCGTCTTGACCCTCAATATGCGGTGGAAAAGCTGGTGGTGGAACTAGGCCTTTTGCTTCGTCGTTGAAAGCAGGGACCTGGCAAAGCGGGATTTTCGACGGGCCGCTGTTTTTTTGTGCATGACATTGCGTTTGGCCGCTTTATCGAATTTTTTGTAGATTTCTTTGAGCAATTCCTGGGCATTAGCCTTTTTATCAGCAGCAGCGACGGTGAATTTTTTGACTGTCTTTTTGAGGTCAGTCTTGATCTGCAGGTTTTGCAGGTGTTTGGTATGGGCTTTACGTAAATCTTTAATGGCTGTACGGCGTTGTGGCATATGATCTCCAGTTAATTAAATTCCTGATAAGGCAGCAATAATAACAAACCACCTTCCATATGTCAACTGATAAATCGAAGCCCCCCCATAAGCACCATGTCCTATTAAAATCCAGCGGTATTGTGGCCTGCGGAGTATTGGCCTCCAGGTTTTTGGGATTTGTGCGTGATGTGATCCTGGCACGCTTTTTAGGTACCGGCTTTTTAGCAGAGGCCTTCTTTGTAGCCCAACGCATTCCTAATCTGCTCAGGGATTTGGTTGGCGAAGGGGCGGCGAACGCAGCCATTGTGCCGGTCCTCTCACAATACGCCCAGCATAAATCCAAAGTGGAATGGCAGGAATGCATTAACGCGGTTTTGGCCTGGGGCGTGATTATTTTGGGAGTGTTGACGGTCCTTGGTATTGTTGCGGCCCCCTGGATTGTGCACGTTATTGCACCAGGGTTCGGCCAGGAGCCTGGGCAAGCGCAGTTGACTGTTCGTTTAACGCGCATCATGTTTCCCTATTTGATCTTAATTGCCTTGACGGCGTTTCAAGCGGGGATTCTTTATTCCTTAAATGCTTTTTTTGCACCGTCGTTTGGCCCTTGTTTGCTCAATTTGGCCATGATCTTAAGCGTCTGGGTGGCCTGTTTTTTTTCGCTGCCCCTGGCGTATACGATATCCGTAGGTGTGTTGATTGGCGGCGTTTGGCAGTTTGGGGCCCAATGGTGGGCGCTGCGCCGCCGGGGAGTCCACTGGAAGGTGCCCATAAGCCTCAACCATGAAGGCGCCCGTCAAATTGGTAGACTTTTGGTCCCTCGTCTATGGGGAGGGACGGTCTATCAGTTGAACGTCTTTGTAGATACATTTTGCGCCTCCCTTGCGGTGATTGTGGGATCCGGAGGCATTGCGGCCATTTATTATGCCAATCGTCTGATCCAGTTTCCGCTGGGTGTCTTTGGCTATGCGCTTTCATCGGTGGCCTTGCCGTCGCTATCCAGGCTCGCCCAGCAGAAGGACATGGTTCAGTTTAGGTCCACGCTGTTTTTTGTTTTACGGAATTTAATGCTGGTACTCATACCCACAGCCGCGGGCATGGCTATTTTTTCTAAACAGATCATTCATCTTATATTTCAGCGCGGCGCTTTTGATGTCTATTCCACCACTGTAACTGCCCAGGTCATGTTTTATGCGGCCCTGGGGCTGCCCTTTTTTGGGGCTTCCAGGATCTTAGCTTCTGCCTTTTACGCATTGCAGGACACCCGGACCCCGGTGGTGGCGGCGACCGCCTGTCTTATCATCAATGCCGCTTTAAACGCCATCCTGATGTTCCCCATGAAGATCGGTGGCATTGCCCTGGCCAGCACCATCGCCGGCGCCGTCAATTGCCTGTTACTCTGGAATGGTCTTCATAAAAAATTGAATAGTTAATACATAATAATCCCCCCTCTTTTGTATAAAGAGGGGGGTTGGGGAATATGTATAAACTTAAGAGAAATAGCACTCGTCATCCTGAGCGAAGCGAAGGATCTCAACAAAATTAATTCTTTAAGAGATTCTTCGGCCTCGCCTCAGAATGACGGAATTTTAGTGACTACACATGGTAGAGATTAAGACATTAATCAAGCAATTACCGACCATCAGCGGCGTTTATTTATTTAAGGACGCTGAGGGTGCCGTCATTTATGTAGGCAAGGCGAATAATATCCGCAAGCGGGTGAAATCGTATTTTCGGGCCAATACCGGAAGTCTTAAGACCGATTTTTTGGTCACAAAGATTGCGCATATTGACACAATGCCCACGGCCTCCGAGGCTGAAGCCCTGATTCTGGAGGCCAGCCTCATTAAGCAGTATTTGCCTAAATATAATATTGAACTTAAAGACGGGAAAACCTATCCCTATATTCAAATCACCAAGGAGGACTTTCCCTTAGTTAAGGTCATTCGTCTCAATACCCGTAAATATAAAGATGTGGCCGCGGAATTCTGGGGGCCCTATGTCAATCCTGCCCTGGTCCGTGAAGCTCTTAATATCATCCGTCGTATTTTTCCTTTTCGCACCTGCGAGCCTTTTGCGGCAAAATTGTGTCTTTATTATGACCTCGGATTATGCCAGGGCCCTTGTGAAGATAAGGTCAGCAAGGAAGAATATCAACGCAATATCCGCAGCATCAGACTCATCCTGGATGGAAAAAAGGATGATCTTTACCGCAATCTGCGTCTGGAAATGGAGGCGTTGGCCCGTGGTCGGGATTTCGAGGGGGCAGGCCGACTGCGGGACCAGATCCGCGCCGTGGGGGCCTTGTATTCAGGGACTGGGGACATCAATTATTTTAAGGAGGCCGAACAGTTGCAAAGGGCATTAGGTCTTGAGCGCGCCCCTGTGCGCATTGAATGTTTTGATATTTCCAATATCATGGGTAATCAATCGGTTGGATCCATGGTTTCCTTTTTGAATGGTAAACCTGATAAAAGCAATTACCGTCGGTTTCGCATAAAAACGGTCAAAGGTATTGATGATTTCCAGATGATCGCCGAGATTGTGCGTCGACGGTATACGCGGCTTCAAAAGGAAGGGCAGGCTTATCCAGATTTGATTGTGATCGATGGCGGCAAAGGCCAGTTGGGCGCAGCCATCAAGGAATTAAAGCAATTGAAGCTCTCCTTGCCCATTATTGCTCTAGCCAAACAAGAAGAAGAAATTTTCATTCCTACCAAGCGCAATTCCATAAAACTGTCCCAAGATTCCCTGGGCCTCAAGCTCCTGATGCGTATCCGCGACGAAGCCCACCGTTTTGGCTTGAAATATCACATCCTTTTGCGTGCCAAGAAATTCTTAGAAAAGTAGAGCCTAGTTTCGTTAGTTCTTAATTGTTTGTCATTCCTTCCACCCTTGTGGTGAGGGCCAGGTAGGGGGGCCAACACGCGACCGCTGTCTTGACTATTGACCATTATGTGGCATACTTGGCTATAGAAGTGATTTTCAGGGCAAACCCGGACGAAAGACGGGGGCGCAAAGGATCGGGCCTAAGTCTCTGCTTTGCTTAAGCTTTTGAATGAGCAGGATAGGGTAGTCGAGCTACATAAAGGTGTAATATTCAGGGACACAATTTCTCTGATAACCCGAATGTGAGCTCGTTCTTTTTTAAAAGAACAGTGCCATGTTCGTTTTTTTTATTTTGGGAGATTTATGGCAAATTTTCATGGTCTATTGAAAGCTTTTTTAAGCAAGTTTCCGGCAATAGTGTTAAGTCTAACTCTTGCGGGAATTCTGTCGGATAATAGCGTGGCCAGCGCAGCGACTGCGCCTTCAAAGCCCACAGGCCTTAAAGCAACCAAGCAAGCTTCCGATGTAATATTGTCATGGACGGCGAGTACGGGGGCTGCATCGTATAATGTCAAAAGAGCAACAGTGAGCGGCGGCCCGTATACGACGATCATCAATGCGCCCACAAATACAGCGACGGACACGTCCGTGAACAACGCTACCACGTATTATTATGTTGTTTCTGCAGTCAATGGATCTCTGGAGAGTGCGAATTCCGGGCAGATCACTGTAACAATGGCGCCATTAGCACCCGCTGGTTTTACTGCTTCTGCGGGTAATGGACAAGTGGTGCTTGCGTGGAGCGCCAGTATGGGCGCGACATCCTATGAAGTCAAAAGAGCTGTGAGCGGAGGGACTTGGGCTTGGATCGTTACGGGGTTTACCGGTACGAATTATACGGACATCTCAGTGACTAATGGGGTTATCTATAATTATCTTGTTGTTGCGGTCTATGCAAACGTGTTGAGTCCAAATTCCACAGTGGTCCATGCAGAGCCAGATCCGCCACCGCCACTAGCCCCTGGCGGTCTTACGGCAAAAGCGGGAAACGCCCAGGTCGTGCTTACATGGAATGCCAGCACAGGAGCGACATCCTATAATGTAAAAAGAGCTGTCAGCGGTGGTACATGGGCCTGGATTGCCACAGGGTTGACCCAAATGACCTGTACAGACACGACAGTGACTAATGGTACTACCTATAATTATTTAGTTGTAGCACTTGATATAGGTGCCTCAAGTCCGAATTCCAAGGTGGTCAAAGCAACGCCAGCTGCCACCAATCCAACAGCACCAACGATGGTATCTGCCGTTGCTGGTATTGCCCAGGCAACTGTCACATTTAGCGGGGCCTTGGCTAATGGCAGTTCTATTACAAATTATACGGTGACTTCATCTCCTGGCGGAGTAACGGCCACAGGAGCATCAAGTCCTGTAACAGTTACTGGCTTGACAAATGGAACAGCGTATACATTTAGTGTACAGGCAACTAACTCCATTGGGAGCAGCGTGGCATCCCCAGCATCTAATAGCGTGACACCTCAACCCGCCATTCCTGCGGCTCCAACGGGATTATAAGCCATTACTGGAAACGCACAGGTCCAATTAACATGGAAGGTGAGTCCGGGAGCTACAAGTTACAATGTCAAACGCTCTGTGTCAAACGGAACATCCTATACAACCATAAGAAACGGATTAATGGCAAATAGTTTCGTGGATACCTCCGTTAACAATTTCATAACTTACTATTATGTGGTCACCGCCGTCAATGGAGGCGGTGAAAGTTCAAATTCCAACCAAGCCAGCGTAACGTACATACCACAACCTCCGCAACTTCCCTCAGCACCTGCCGGTCTGACCGCTACTGCGGGCAATGCCCAGGTAGGGTTGAATTGGACGGCGACTCAGGGAGCTTTATACTATGATGTCCAAAGAGAGGCTTTGGGAGGGACTTGGGCTTTGATTGCCCCATACGTGCCTCAACCTTCCTATAATGACACTTCGGTGACAAATGGGACTACCTATAACTATCAGGTTGCCGCGGTCAATGCGGCAGGGACAGGGCCGTGGTCCGCGGTAGCCAGCGCCACAACTCCTGTGCCGCCCTTACCAGCAGGACTATTCAGTGTCACCCAGGTGGGATATTATTATTCTGATGGGCTTGGCCATAGTTGCGATTTTGCAAGTGTGAACCATTTATATTCATGCGGAATTTCACCGCAAGACTACAACAGTCCCACCGTACCCAACTATAATATTTTGCCATCTAATACTATTTCAAGCGGTACTTGTACCTGCGGCCTCTATAGCCTTCCGTATACTTGGCAGGGGCCCCAAACCTCGTTTGTGGTATCGCCAAATCAAAATGCTTATGTCAGTATCAGTAACGTGAATTATCCTCCTTATTGGTTAACTTTAGTTTTTCCGGGAGGGCCTGGAACGACGAAATATCCCAATGGCTACACCAATTTTGAGAGTTCTTTGCAAAACGCAAAGCAAGCTGGCATGAACATTGTAGAAATAGCCTTAAATTCTGACGAATTGACCAGCTGGCCTTTTAACGGAAATTTTCAAGGATGCTATACCAACAATGGGATCAATAGTTGTAATCAAGATGATGCTTATCTTGAGCAGGTTGTAAGTTCTTTGGCTGAGCCCGTAGTACCTAATGTGCCTTATTATATTATTTTTAGAATCAGCTATCAATCCTCCGCAGCCCGTTTGGGGATGTATAAACCCTTTAATTCGGGCACGGATTCCATTGTGCGATTGGATGCCATGGGCGACTCTTATAGTGATCCAAGTGTCGATACCAATTCGCAGTATAGTTGGTTTTATCATCAACAAGTGGTCCAGAATGTTTTAAGGTATCTTGACACCAATTTGCCGGGAAGAGTGATCGGTTTTAAAACGGATGAGAAATTTCTGACTCCCAGCACCCAGAAGAGTGACGGGACATGGGGCCCTGCGACGAATTATTTAACCGGTTACTTTGGAGATTATAGTACCTCGCAATCCTCGGCTTATTGCGCGTGGTGGTCTCAATTACCATCTCCTCCTAATGTAAATTGTAGTATGCCGAACACTTCCATGAGAAATGCGACAAATGATGGGACAAATTTTATTTCCGGCATTGATGCTAATTCATTAAATGCGATTTATTTTAACCAATTTAGTGCGGTCCACCTTGCGGATACATTTAAAGGCCTGGGGCAGGCTGTCCAGGATGTCAGTCAGGGCAAGGCCATTAATTCGTTTTTTTATGGATATGCGAACGCCCTTGATGATGACCTTCCTGAGTCACAGCACACAGCGCTTGGCTATGCTGAGGGATTACCACAAATCAATAGATTCGTTTCGCCTTATTCATATTATAATGCCCGAAATTTAGGTAACGCATTTTTTGGCGGCGGAGTGGGGGACTCTGCGGCCCTGTACGGTAAGCTGTACTCGAATGAAGATGATCTCTATACGTATTTATGCGCACAAAAAGATCCGACGTGTCAAAATTATTATCAAACGATTGGTCTGACAACAATGGCTTCGGGCTCATTAAGCAATACGATTTCGTATTTAAGACGGGATTTTGTGACAGCCGCTGTCAGAGGCCAGGGTCTTTATTTATTGGACCTTGATCCCAATACAGCTGGGTCTTTTTCTAATAGCACAGATCCAAGTGACACAGGGACACTTTGGCAGGCGATCACCCAAGACTTAGGCACAGCTTCTAAAGTTGATTTTACAACGCAATACAATTATGTTCCGGAAGTGGCGGTTTTTGTGGACGAAACTGCCGCTGCTTACGAACCGCTTAATCAAAGCGCTAATGTGTCCAATGGTAATCTTTATAGAACACATAGCTTTATCACGGGGGCACTTGAACAGCTAAGTCAGGCGGGCATTGTCTGGCGTGAGTATCTAATGTCTGACCTGCTGAATGAGAAAGATCCTGTTCCCCTGGATAATGTCAAATTTGCCATTTTCCTCAATCCCGTGAATATCACATCGGCTATTCAAACCGCGATTCAAAACAAATTAGAGAATTCAGACAGGGCTTTACTTTACGTTTATGCGCCGGGTCTCTTTGGTCAGGGCACTAATTCTGATGTGGCCAATCCCGCTCAAATAAGTGCCATAACTGGAATGAACATTGTCCAAGGAGCAGGCTCTCTGACAAATCCTCAAACTCAAGTTTCGTTTGATATGCCATCAACGGGAGCGCATCCGCAACCATTTGGGATCACGGATGGAGGCACATGGAGCCCCTGGTTTTATGTTAACGATCCTTATGCTGTCACATTAGGTACCTACATTTTAAACAACGTGCCATCCAATTTTTCATCTTTAGCCTGGAAGCAGAAACAAGGTTATTCTGTTTATTATTCAGCCCTGCCTTTTTATTCAGGCGAGGCGATTTCAGCCCCCTCACTTCCCTCATCGCCTTTAGCCATTCCGGCACCGCTCCTGCGCTATATGGCATCAAATGCCGGAGTCCATTTTTTTACAGATATCATTACTGATTCCGTTGATGCCGGTGGTAACACCATGGTGCTCAATGCGATGTATACGGCGACCAGGACTGTCTATTTGCCTTGGACTGTTAATGAGGTAGATGAAGACACCGATACGGGGAGCACCACAGATGCAGTTACCACCACTATTTGTAAAAATTGCAGCAGCTTCACGGTCTCACTGACAGGACCCGATACCCATGTTTACAGGTGGAAATAGATAGGTTGGGAAAGAAGTTATGACCAATTCTCCAGAAATATTGAAGACTATTTTTAGAAAAGTACAGGCAATAGCTTTAAGTTTTACTTTAGTTTTGATCGTGGATAACAGTCAGACTTGGGCAACAACTATGCCCTCAAAGCCTACCGGTCTTAAAGCGGCCAAACAGGCGACTGATGTAATATTGTCATGGACGGCAAGTGCAGGGGCTGCCGCGTACAATGTCAAAAGAGCAACGGTGAGCGGCGGCCCGTATACGACGATCATCAATGCGCCCGCAAATACAGCCACGGACACGGCCGTGAGCAACGCTGCCACGTATTATTATGTTGTCTCCGCGGTCAATGGCCCCCTGGAGAGTGCGAATTCTGGCCAGATCACCGTAATAATGGCGCCTTCGGCCCCTGGCGGACTTATTGCCTCAGCGGGCAACGGTCAGGTGGTACTCGCATGGAGTGCCAGTAGTGACGCGACATCCTATGAAGTCAAAAGGGCGGTCAGCGGCGGGACGTGGGCCTGGATTGCCACAGGACTGACGGGTACTGTCTATACAGATTCTACGGTAAGTAATGGCAGCACCTATAATTATCTTGTTGTTGCGGTCTATGCAGGAGTGTTGAGTGCAAATTCCGCGGTGGTCCGCGCAGAGCCCGATCCGCCGCCACCTCCAAGTCCTGGCGGACTTACTGCTTCTGCGGGTAACGGGCAGGTGATGCTCACATGGACTGGGTCTTTGGGGGCCACAGCGTACAATGTCAAAAGAGATGTCAGCGGTGGGACATGGGCCTGGATTGCCACAGGGTTGACCCAAACGACCTATACAGACACAACAGTGACTAATGGTATTACCTATAATTATTTAGTCGTAGCCCTTGATATAGGTGCCTCAAGTCCGAATTCCAAGGTGGTCCAAGCAACGCCAGCTGCGCCAATAACATTTGCCGGCCCATTAGGGTTATATCAATCATCCGGAGGCACTTTTTTTGCCAGTGGAAACTCAGTTTGTGGCTATGAATATTGGCCTCAGGTAATTGCCGCCAATGGGCCTGTGGCGCAAAATGCAATACCTACTTTTGCGACACCTGTTCCTTCTGGATACAATTACACAGGCATCTGCAAACCGATCGGCCTATACCAATCCCAAGGCGGGACATTTTATGCGGATTCAACGTCAATTTGCGGGTATTCAACATGGCCTCAGGTCCTTCAAGCCAATGGGTCTGTGCCGAATCCAATTCCCCAATTCGATATTCCGGTGCCTCCAGGGGATACTTACAGTGGCATATGCGCTCAAAATCCCGTATCCATTGAACTTAAAAACAGCATTCAAGGGTATTTCGGCGGCTTGCAATATCTCTTTGCGTATGGAATTACTACAAGTACTGTCTCTACACTGGCCCCTTCATTTACTGGAGGGCTTCTCCCATCAGTCCCCATTGAATCACAAATACCCATTTTAGCCAATCTGCCTTCGTCCACAGGGGCCATTGTCAATTTGCAGAGTTATTTCTTCTCTAAGGACCAGAATAATAATACCATTTTAGCCAGCAACGCGGATATTGAGAATTCACTGGCGCATATCCGGACTTTGCTTAGTCCCTACATGAACAAGGTCTTGGCCTTCTATATTGCCGATGAACCGTATCTTACCTGGCAAACAACGCACGATACCCTGGTTGGGATCATAACACAGGTAAAGCTTTTCTTTCCCAATGTTCCAACGTATATCACCTTTGCACAAAATTGTTTTGACTCAACAGTGCCAAGTTATTCCGGTGGATGCAATTCATCAGTACCAGGACAACTGCGGGGCATACCGGAAAATCTTGATTGGGTCGGTTTCGATTGGTATGCCAATCCTGCAGATTCTTGTTATGGAACACCGGTGGACGCGTCAGATTCAAGCTTCAATTGCCGGATCACCCAAAGTGTACACCGCTTAGAATCCATTTTCAAACAACCCGGACAGACACCTAAACCCATTTTCTTAACAATAGAAGCATTTGACTTGTATACCAAGGATGAAGCGACCCTCATTCATACCTTTAACCAATATGATGCATTGATGCGCCATGATCCGCAAATTGACGGCGCAACTGTGTTCATTTGGGGCAAAAGCATTCCGACCAGCCCACCGTTTAACGGTGCCCTCGCATTTCCAAATTTGACAAGTCGAATTCAATGGGAAGGGAGCTTTCTTCAATGCAGAAGAAATGGACAATGCCCAGCAAGTATGACCGCCCCTACCGGGTTTTTCAAAGTCGCGACTTCCTTGGATTTAGAAGGATTTTCAGGCTATTATTCCAATGGGACTCAATTTTGCAGTTTTGCCACAAACGACCTTTGGCTTTATAGTGACGGAGGCATTCCGCTGACTGATCCAAGGATCACAGAATTGCCCGAGATTCCCAATATGCCTTATTCGGGGACTTGTTGAATAAAGTGATTTTGCCGGCGATGAATTGGACAATGAAAAGCTAGTATGTTATGCTTTCTTTATTGCCGTAAACTGAGGCAAAAAAAGGGGAAAAATCTATGCAAAAACAGCAAGGTTCAGTATTCAAAGGCATCTACGAGTTTGAAGACCCCAGCGGTATTTTGCTGGCTGCCAAATCTCCGATCACGGGTTCCGCGGATTTGTATTCGGGGACAACGATTATCGTCAAACCCAACCAAATGGCCTTGTTTATCTATAAGGGTCAAATTACAGAAGTCTTAACTGGGGGGAACCATCAAATAAAGACAGAGAATTTCCCCTTGTTGACGCGTTTAGCCAACTGGAAATTTGATTTTGAAAGCCCTTTAAGATGCGAAATTTGGTTTTTTTCAACCTCAATCTTTGTGGGCCGAAGATGGGGCACGACCCAGCCTATTATTTGTGACTTTCCTGGTGCCCATTCTGTGCCTATCAGGGCTTATGGGATCTATAATATAGTCTTGAAAGACCCTTCTAAATTCTACTTAACGCTCGTAGGCAATAAAAATAGCTATGATATTGCCGAAATCGAGACACTGGTGCAATCCCAAATTACGGAACTTTTGCCTAAAGCATTGTCCGTGGTCCCTGATTTACCAACGCTGAATAAGTCCCAAGCGGCAGTGGCTGCGGCTTTATTGGGTCCTGTTAATGAGACATTGCATACTTATGGCGTGGAACTTGCCAGTTTACAGATCATATCCCTTGTTCCGTCGCAAGAAGTCCTTCAAGCCCTTGATTCCAAAGTGGCCATGGATGTCATTGGCAACAAACAGGAATATTTGCTGTATAAAGCGGCCAACAGCCTGGAATCCAATGTTGACGGCAAGGAAAAAAGTTCCAGCGACTCCATGCAGCTGATGATGGGGCTCATGCTGGGCAAGAGTTTTATGGACCTGGATTCCAAGGAAAAGGAAAAAGTCCTTTTGACGCAGGAACCAGCAGAGAAGCTTAAGGCCTGTCCTAAATGCAACGCCACGGTCAAGGTGGGCGATAAATTTTGTTCATCTTGCGGAGGGCCACTCCAATGAATTTTGAAATAGCCTGTTCCAACTGCGGGGCCATTTCTTCACCGATGGTGGGTGTTTGTCCCTATTGTAAATCAGTGATGACCAAGGCTGCTGATGGAACAAAGCAATTAAGCTCCGTTCCGATGATCCAGTCGTTATATGATGAGGGCAAATTAGACCAGGCACTTGCCTTGGCCTCTGCGCTGGTAGACAATGATCCCACATCTTTAAAGAATGCGGGTTTTGTTCTCCTGTATACGCAAATTCAACTGGAAGTGGAAGCCCCTTCCAGCAAGACTAAATCCATATTAAACCAGGCTTTGATCGTCAATCCCGCCAATCCTGATCTTTTGGAATATTTGGAAATTGTCGAAGCGGATTTCCATTTGTCCCGCAGCAGCGGCAGTGAGGGCGAGGTGGCCCTGGCTAATATTATCCGTCGTTCCCCCAAAAATGTTCATGCTCTTTTCTTGCTTGGCCGTCATTTGTTTTGGGAAGAAGATAACCCGCAGGGGGCCTTACGCTATTTGGAATCCTGCGTCCGCTTCCGTCCAAACTTCCTTCGCGCCAAAGGATGCCTGTCGGCTGTTTATAAAGCCTTAGGCATGACAGACATCGCGGCCAGGCTTATGACTGAATGCTCGATTAAGGTCACGGAAAATAGGGCTGATTTTCTCAGTAATTCCCCGAGAATTTAAGATTGATGTCCCCCTAAAAAACACCTCGACAAGCCCTGCTTTTGAGATTATCATGTTCAAGTTTTTGATGAGTATTTGTTCCTCCCCACAAGGGGGAGGGAAATTGCTCTATTTATATCTAGAAAGGCATTAATGGAAATTGGTATAGTAGGTCTGCCGAACGTTGGCAAGTCTTCTTTGTTTAATGCCTTGACGGGCGCGGCTGCGGCGGCGGAGAATTTTCCTTTTACCACAATAGAACCCAATATTGGAGTGGTGCCTCTTCCTGATGATCGTCTGCAATTCCTGGCGCAGGAATGGAATTCAGCCAAGGTCACTCCGTCGGGTATTCGATTTGTGGACATTGCCGGCATTGTGGAGGGGGCTTCCCAAGGTGAAGGGCTGGGCAATAAGTTTTTGGCCCATATCCGGGCGGTCGATGCTATTGCGCACGTGGTGCGTTGTTTCAAGGATGAAAATGTAGTCAATGTGATGACTGAGCTTAACCCTCAGTCTGCGGCAGATATTATTACCACTGAACTATTATTAGCGGACATCCAGCAATGCCAGACAGCGTTGGACCGCTGGTCTAAGAAAGCCAAGTCCGGTGACAAAGATTCCATTGCCAAGTGCAATGCCTTAAATGATTGCGTCAAAGCCTTTAATGAAGGCATTCCTGCGCGTCGACTGAGTATTCCCCAGGAAATCCTCAATGAGTTTCAATTTTTAACCGCCAAACCCTTGATGTACGTTGCTAACACTGACGAAGGGACTCCAGATGAAGCTTTGCTTAAACCCTTGCGCGAGCGTGCGGCAGCAGAGGGGGCAGCATTGGTTGCCCTGTGCACCAAATTAGAAGCTGAGATTGTTCAACTGCCTCCTGAGGAACGCGATGAATATTATCAGTCTGCCGGCATCACTTCACCGGGTTTGGCGACACTGGCCCAGGCTGGCAAAGATTTACTAAAGCTCATTTGTTTCTTTACCGCAGGTCCCCAGGAAACACGCGCCTGGCTGATCCCTCAAGGGACTATTGCTGTCAAAGCCGCAGGGAAAATCCATACAGACATAGAACGGGGATTTATCCGCGCTGAAATATATAAATGTGACGATGTTAAAAGGCTCGGTTCCTATAAAGCAGTCCAGGAGAAAAACCTGGTCACACTAGAGGGCAAAGAGTATATTATGCAAGATGGCGATTGTGCGTATTTTAGGTTTAGTGTGTAATCTGATGACAGACCAACTCAATAAACAATTCGACGAACTCGCCCAAAGGCTGGCTGGCCTAAGGGGGTATCTTTGACTTGTCCCACAAAGAAAAAACCATTGCCGAGATACAAACACGGATGTCTGAGGAAGGATTTTGGGAGCATCAGGAACAGGCTAACAAGGTCATGCAGGAGCTCAAGGGTCTTAAGAATGTCGTCGAACCTTTCTTAGAATGTGTTAAGCGTGTGAATGAAGCCAAAGAATTCTTAGCCCTGTCCGAAGACGACGAAGGTTTAAACAAGCAATTAGCTGATGAAGCCGCTCTTTTAAAGACTCAAATTGATGCCTTGGAATTGCAGGCTCATCTGAGTGGACCATTTGATAACGCCAACGCACTTCTGAGCATTAACGCCGGCGCCGGAGGCACAGAGTCTTGCGACTGGGCCTCGATGCTCATGCGCATGTATGTGCGCCATGCGGATTTAAAGGGCTTTAAGTGTGAAACGATCGATATCTTACACGGAGACGAGGCAGGCATCAAGAATGTGACCCTGCGCATCGAGGGAGATAAGGCTTACGGGTTATTAAAATCAGAAAAAGGCGTGCACCGTCTGGTGCGGATTTCGCCCTTTGATTCCAATAAGCGCCGGCACACCTCTTTTGCTTCTGTAGAGATCATCCCTGAGGTTGAGGATGATATTGAGGTGGACATAAATCCGGCGGAACTGCGCATAGATGTCTATAGGGCCTCAGGCCCAGGAGGCCAAGGGGTCAATACCACGGACTCAGCGGTGCGTATCACCCATTTGCCGACGGGCCTTGTGGCCCAATCACAAAAGGAACGCTCGCAGTTGCAAAACAAGGCCCAGGCCATGAAGGTCCTGCGGGCAAGGCTCATGGCGGTCAAGGTCCAACAGCAGGAAGAAGTCATGAACAAAGAAGCAGGGGAGAAGCAAAAGATCGAATGGGGCTCCCAGATCCGTTCGTATGTGTTGCAACCCTACATCATGGTCAAAGACCATCGCACCGGCGTTGAAACCAGCAATGCCCAAAAAGTCTTAGACGGCGAGATTGATATTTTTATTGAAGGATTCTTAAAAACAAAACCTGAGGATAGGGATAAGCGTTTAAAAGAACGGCAGCAGGAAGAGTAAAATGTGTCTTGCGTCAAAACGCCAATTGTTTCGAATTCGTAACATTACGTCATTGCGAGGAGTGTTTTTTTGCGACGAAGCAATCTCTAAAAGAATTAATTCTGTTGAGATTGCTTCGCTTCGCTCGCAATGACGAAAGAAGTGGCTTTTTAAAATACGCTAAATGGAGCTCATATGTTTGATTTTTTAATCCGCAATGGCGTGGTGCAAAGCGCCCAGAAATTTATCGACAAGTTAAACCCCAAGGTGCAAATCCATATCCATCCGGAAGCGCCGTTGCCTTCAATCAGCTTGGTCAAAAGACTATCTGCCAGGGCCTCTGAAATCTGTGCGCTGGAAGACAAGATAAAGGCCTTATCCGATGATGAACTCAAGACCAAAACAGGCCAGTTTAAAGCACGGATAGCCCAAGCCATTGCCGTTAAAAAGGGCGAATATGAGCAATTCCAGGATAATTATCGCAAAGCTTCATCCGGCCAGGAGCGTGAAGACTTGACGGTTGAGATCAAGCGACTGGAAAAGGAATTATTTGATTCCAAGCAAGGCGTGTTGGATGAGATTCTCAACGAAGCCTTTGCGGTTGTGCGCGAGACAGGACGGCGCGTCTTGAACATGCGCCACTTTGATGTGCAATTAGTCGGTGGCATGGTGCTGCATAGCGGCGGCATCACCGAAATGACAACCGGTGAAGGCAAGACCCTGGTGGCCACTTTGCCGACCTATTTGAATGCGCTGACCGGCGACGGCGTGCACGTCGTCACAGTCAACGATTACCTGGCCCACCGCGACCGCAACTGGATGGGGCCTCTCTATGAATTTTTGGGGCTGACTGTTGGTGTTATCCAGCATGACATGAACCCTCGGGAACGCCAGGTGGCCTATGGCTGTGATATCACCTACGGGACAAATAACGAATTTGGTTTCGATTACCTGCGCGATAACATGGTCTCTTTTAAAGAAGAAATGGTCCAACGCGGCCATGCTTTTGCAGTTGTCGATGAGGTGGACAGTATCCTGGTTGACGAAGCGCGCACACCTTTGATTATTTCAGGCCCTGCCGAAGAAAGCACCGACAAATATTATAAGGCTTTTCAAATCGGACGTCAGCTCAAAGGCCGCCGCGTCACGGAAGCCCAGGAAATTGATGCCAAACATAAAGGCGAAGATTTATATAAGGGCTATGATTATCTAGCCGATGAGAAGAACAAATCTATTGCTCTCTCTGAAGAAGGAGAGACCAAGGCGGCCGAATTATTCGGGGTTAAGAATCTGCATGAGATTGATACCAACGAATACCGTCATCACGTCGTGTGCGCCTTGCGTGCCAAGGAGTTCTTTACTCGCGATGTAGATTATGTGGTCAAGGACGGCAAGGTCATTATCGTCGATGAATTCACCGGACGCATGATGCCTGGCCGCCGCTGGTCAGATGGCCTGCATCAAGCCGTAGAGGCCCGGGAGGGTATCAAGATAGAGCGCGAGAACCAGACTCTTGCGACCATTACCTTCCAGAATTATTTCCGCATGTACGGCAAATTAGCCGGGATGACGGGTACCGCCTATACGGAGGCCAACGAATTTAAGCAAATTTATAATCTGGATGTGGTCGTCATCCCTACCAACCGTCAGCTGGTGCGTGTCAATTATCCGGATTGCATTTATAAGACCATCCAGGAAAAGTACAACGCCGTCGTAGAAGAAATTGCTACTTGCCACCAAAAGGGCCAACCCGTCCTTGTGGGTACCATTTCTATCGAAAAATCTGAATTGATCGGGG